>JAOUJX010000073.1 GCA_029882955.1 Gammaproteobacteria bacterium | reverse complement strand
TTAACTATGATGGGTTTTCAAACACTTCGGTGGATACTGGGTCTAGCAACGCTTTTATCACCATGACTGATGCCGTAGCTTTAGGCGGAATGGACATTGGTGGCACGCTAGACATCACTGCCAGCGGCGGCAATATTAGTCAGAGTAGTGACGGAATAGCGGTTATCGGAACCACCACATTGACCGCAACCGGCAATAATATCATTTTAGACAGCAGCAATAATGATCTCTCAGGCGTTTCGTTTACAGCGACTAACGTCACCCTTTTGGATATCAATGATATCCAGTTAAATACCTCGACCGCACTTGGGGGACTAGCTGTCACAGCTAACGGTAATGGAAACATTACACAGGTCGGAAATCTTTCGGTCACTTCCGGTGACTCAGCTTTTACGGCGAATGGTGGAGATATAATTTTAGCGAGCACGGGCAATAATTTTTCAACAGTGACTCTCGACGCCTCGAATGTGAATTTGTGGGATGCTGATAGCATCGTTCTTGGTGCTTCATCAATTACAGGCACAGTAAACGTTGTTGCGCTTGGTGGCGGAGATATTACTCAAAGTGATACTTTGAATGTAACAGGTCTTGCTACGTTTAGTGTTGACGGAGGGCAATCGATTGATTTAAGTGGTTTTGCCAATGATTTTCAGGGCGGAGTATCGTTTGGGGCAAATTCGGGCATATTGCAGGATGTGTCAGTGAGGAATACTTCGACATTAGATTTAAGCGCTATTAATGTTTTGAGGCATTTGGACGTAGTAGTCGATAGTGGTCAAATTACCAACTCGGGATCTCTGATTGTGGGTGGTGTTGCTTCGTTTGATGCGGGTACAAACAATGTATCGCTGGATATCCCGACAAATGATTTTAAGGATATTGTCATCCTGAATGCCGGTACTGCCACGATTAACGATATTAACGGTATCAATATCGGTACTACCGATGCGACCTCGGGTGTTAGTAATGCTGATTCGAATATCACTGGGTATCTAACTATAACTACAGCCCTGGCCGGGGATGTTACTGATAACGAAAACAGCGCAGTTATTGTAGGCGGCATAGCTAATTTCGATGTGGCTGCTGGGAATGTGATTTTGGATTCTGCTACTAATGATTTAGCAACAGTCAATATTTTAAATGGCCAAAATGTAACGCTTGTGAATAGCAGCGGAACAGGCCTTCAGAGTACCGCTATTACAGGTAACCTTAATGTTACGGCAGACGGTGATATAGTTACTGCGGGATCGTTAAATGTTACTGGGACATCGAGCTTTACCACGACTGGTGGCAACAGTATTACTATTGACGACCTGTCTAATCAGTTGGGTGGATTGATTAGCTTTGACGATACATCAGGAAGTTTAGCCAACCTCGCCGTTACTAACACCCTGGCTACTAATGTTCAAATTCTTCAGCAAAGTAATAATCTTGATATCATCTCGGGTGGCGCAATAACACAAACTGGCGCTATTGACATTGCTAGCACAACCACGTTATCTGCCATCAACGGCTCTGCAGTCTCTCAGAACATTACATTAACAAACCTGGCTAATAATTTTAATAATCTAACGGTTTCCGGCGCTGCTGACCTGACCCTGGTCGATTCTACTGGTGATTTGACAATAAATAACATCAACGTTAGCGGAACAGCAAACTTTACAACTAGTGGCGCGATAATTGACGGTAACGGGGCCAGTATGAACGTGATCGCCTCACTCTTACAGATTATCTCCGATACAGGGATTGGAAGTACTGATGAAATAGAAACTCAGGTTTCAAGCATAAATATTGTTAATACAGGAGGCGGTGATGTGCAGATTACACAGACTGGTGACGTCGAGATAGTTGTGCTACAAAATGCGTTTAGCGGGGGCAATATCAATTTAATCTCCAGCAGCACTAGTGATTTTAATTTCCATCCAGGTAGTGTTGTAGCGGCTGGCGATATAGACATGTTTACGCTGGGAAGCTTTCTAGGTATAGGCCTGGCTGATATGGATGACCCCGATATCACTGCAGCCAACGCAGAATTTACCACAATTACGGGAACATTCGGCACCTTTGCCAGGCCTTTGACACTCTCTGTGCCTGGTAGCCTGACTGTCACCTCAGCTACCATTTATGACCCTTTATTTAGTCCAGGACCATTTTTTTATGATCCCCAGGGTATTCAATTAGGTAATTTGAACACGGTAAGTATTGAGGCGGGTGAGAGCCAGATCGAAATCGAATCGCTGGCCGAAATAGATCCGGCTATTTTTACAGATTTGCGCAATTACAGTAACGAAGATATTGCGATTCTGATGCCCCGAGATCAAAGATACGACGATGAACTGGAAGAAGGGAAATAAAATTAGTTGATTAGAACAAAGGTTATTTATAGCGTATTTCTTAGTGGTCTCTGCCTGTCGACGACTAGCTGGGCAGGCTTCTTCGAAATGCCTGAAATTACTGAAATGCCTGAACTTGAGCGTAAGTCTCTGCTTAAGGATCTGGATATTCCTGGTGTACGGGACCGTGATCCTGATCCAGAGGCTGGACCACGTTTAAATATTTCGAAATTTAAACTGGAAGGGATTGTTGAATTTCCGGAACTAGGGATATCAAAGCAGGATGTAGATAAATTAATCGAAGCAATCCGCTTCGATTTAATGGACGAATATAAAATACTTGAGTCAGGATTCACCGAGCAGGAGCTTGAAGAAATATCCGCCTTATTAGGCGATATTGAAGAGGAGACTGCCGACCGGCATGTCACTGAAGTTGATGTTCAGAAGCTAATTTGGTTAGTTCGTGATCAACGCTCAAAACGGGGTGTTACGCTCGGTCAAATTGAGTCCGTTGCAGACCGTATTACACAGTTTTATCGGAAACGTGGGTTCATATTGGCTAAAGCTTATATTCCACAGCAGCAGGTACGTGACGGGGTAGTGACTCTAACCTTGTTATTAGGAACCCTGGGGGAAGTGTCGGTAAATAATAATCTGCTCTACGACGGCGATTATTTGAGCTCTGCCTTCGATGATATTCTGACCAAACCGGTTACCAGTTCGGCTATAGAAGAGAAGCTGTATTTTATCAATGATTACCCGGGTATTGGCGTGTCGGGGATTTTCGAGCCTGGATCACAGGTTGGCGATACTAAATTAAATTTGAATGTCATCTCTGAACATGCCTATGCCTCAAATGTTCGGCTGGATAACCATGGCTCCGAACAAACCGGCGAAAATCGATTATACGGTGAGTTCTTCTGGCAGAATCCATCAGGAAATGCCGACCAACTTCAAATGGCAGCGTTGTTCACTTTTAATCCCGATAACGCGACCTACGGGCAAATTCGCTATTCGACCCGACTTTTAAGCCCGCGCTTTAGTATTGCGGTTGGGTATTCTACTAACGACTTTAATCTGGGGCAGGGAACTTCGAGTTCAATAAACAACCTCGACCTGTTTGGTAAAACGTTGCAGTCGGATATTGCAACAACCTATGTTTTTAAACGTAGCCGGACGAGTAGTTACTATGCCGACCTGATTTATGAAGAAATTGAGTCGCAGTTACGTGTCGGGGCATTTACCGATACCGGGGATATCGGTCTGGACGACATTGTAGAGAATGTAGAGCTAGCTTTTCGCTACGACGTGCTAAATGAGGATAGCGAAATATTACATCAGGGAAAGGTAAAATTGGTCTCCGGTGATTTCAAGCAGGGTGCGGATATAGGGCAAGATGTAAAATATTCATTTATTGGCCTCGACTACAGCTTGCTAACATTTTGGCGGTTGCCGTATTTTCAATCGAGCACTCGCATAATTTATCGTGCCGCGTTGCAATTTACGGATTCCCCATTGGCCTCGATCAATCAACAATCATTAGCCGGTCCCACCAGGGTGAGAGCCTACGCCGTAAACCAGTTCTCAGCCGATAATGCTTTTTATAGCGGAGTAGACTGGGTATTCGATGCGCCGGACTTCCTGGGCATTACGAAAGGCGACAGTAACTGGCAGAATATAATTCAACCATTTCTTTTTCTGGATGCGGCATGGGGTGAAGCCTTGTCCCTGGTCGCTGGAGATAAAGCTTCCACGGCACAATTATACGGTGCCGGATTCGGATTTAAATTTTCCTATAAAAGTAATTTGCGTAGTAATTTACAATTCGCATTTCAGTTAGAAGAAGACTTTAGTTTACCCAGTATAGAAGTCCCCGAGGACGACTATAAAATAGTTTTAGACGCTCAGTATAGCTTTCAATAGATGGTATGCTGACCCTAAAAAACGGATCGATTATTAACATTGTTTCAATATAAATAATCGACTATTATCCAACAACATTCACAAAATAAGGAAGTGTAAATGGCTATCTACTTAGAATACCAGGGTATCAAGGGCAACGTAACCGCTGAAGGTTATAAAGATCACATCGCAGTACAATCAGTTCAGTTTGGTATCGGTCGAGGCATCTCGATGGAAGCTGGAAACCTCTCTAATCGGGAATCAACCCGCCCCAGTTTAAGCGAAATCAATCTGACTAAGGTAGCCGACAACTCTGTCACCGCGATCTTTAAAGAAGCGGTGACTGGTAGTGCAGGTAAAAAGGTTGTGGTTAAGTTTGTGCGAACAGGTGCTGACAAAGTACAGGAATATATGGATTATACGCTGGAAGATTGCCTAGTCAGTGGCTACTCCCTTTCTGCCGATTCTGAAAGCGAGCCATTAGAGCAAATCACTTTAAGTTATGCCAAAATCATGATTAATTACAGCGATTTTGACAAGACTAATAAGTCGGGTAACCCGCAACGTGTAGGTTACGACTTAGAGACCGCGAAGCCGTTATAAAAAGCCCGGGTCAATTTGACCCTGAATAAATTCTTTCATAATGACGAATGATCTGAATATTTAATCAGTTCGACAAACCTGGTCGGGGCCTGGCCCCGGCGTAGCGGTTGTTGCATCATCATTCGGCAGGAGTAAACGGAAGAAGTGCTTAAAGGAATGTTCTAATGGCGCTCACTCAAGATAACCGACTATTGTCTATTTCCTCACCGCTAGGGAAAGACGAACTGTTGCTTACAGGTTTTAAAGGGATGGAGTCAATATCTAATCTATTCGAATTCAAGATAGACGTCCTGTCTAAAAATCATGCTTTATCACCTGATCAGTTAATTGGCAAACGGGTTAACCTGACCGTCCATGATGATCAGATGACAACTTTCAATGGCTATATTAGTCAATTTATTTATGGTGAAGTAAAGGCCGATAACCTCCGTGTTTATCAGTTGACCATGGTTCCCTGGTTATGGTTTTTATCGAAGACCAGTAATCACCGTATTTTTCAAAATAAGTCGACCAAAGAGATAGTGGAACGGCTGTTCCAGGATGCTGGTTTCAAAGATTACGATTATAAGGCGGCAGCTTGCACGTCGGAACGCGAATATTGTGTGCAATATAAAGAGAGCGATTTTGATTTTGTTTCACGATTACTCGAAGAAGATGGAATTGCTTATTTTTTCGTGCACTCGAAAGATAAGCATGTATTACATATCGTTGACTCTCGAAATGCTTATGAAGCATGCAAGGAAACCGACCTGGATTATTCCAAGGGCAATCAGCCGAATACGCAGGTTAACCGGTGGCAGCATCTTTATAAATATCATAAAGGCAGGTGGTCTCTGAATGATTATGATTTTGTATTTCCAACCAAGTCTCAACTGAAAACTACTGCTTCGACCAGTAAATATTTCAATATAAAAAATTACGAACATTATGAGTATGGCCCCTATTATGATTTCTCTGGACTTGGCGATTTAACTAAAAAGCGTATCGAGGCCGAAGAGGCACCGATGGATACTATCGAAGGCTCCAGCGACTGTAGTAGTTTTTATGCCGGTGGTAAATTCAACCTCAAGAAGCACGCAGCTAAGCAGGAACAGGGAAGCTATATTATTACCCGAATAAAGCATAAGGCATCAGACGATAGTTATCTGGCGGGCAATGCTAGCGCCTCAGAATACAGCAATGACTTTGCCTGTATTTCCGACAACGTACACTTTCGACCGCCTTTAACTCGGCAGAAGCCCTTGATACAGGGCCCTCAATCCGCAACTGTAGTCGGGCCGGTGGGTGAGGAGATTTATATCGACGAATATGGTCGAATTAAGGTTCAGTTTCACTGGGACCGGGAGGGTAGAAATGACGAAACCAGTAGCTGCTTCATTCGTGTCATGCAGCCCTGGGCCGGCGCTGGATGGGGTACATCGTTCATCCCGCGTATCGGTATGGAAGTCGTGGTCAATTTTTTCGACGGCGATCCCGATCGGCCCATTGTCACCGGTTCGGTATATAACGGCGATAACAAGCCTCCTTTTACTTCCAAGACCCAAAGCGGGATTAAAACCCGCTCATCTAAGAGCGGTACTACCAGTCACTTTAATGAACTCAGGTTCGATGATAATAAAGATGCCGAACAAATATACCTCCACGCCGAGAAGAATCTCGATATCCAGGTCGAAAATAACGAAACGCTGGTAGTCGATGTTGATCGAACAAAGACAATCGGGAATAACGAATCTACTTCAATTGGTAAGAACCGCGATAAGAGTGTTGGCGAGAATCAAACTGAATCGATTGGCAAGAATAAATCGATCGATGTGGGCAGCAATCACAGCGAATCCATAGCAAAGGATAAAACCCTGAATGTAGGGGACGATCATACCGAATCTATCGGCAAGAATATGTCGATTAATATTGGTGATAATCTAACTGAGAGTATCGGTAAGAAAATTTATATAGAGGCGGGTGATCAGATAGTACTTAAATCCGGCTCGGCATCGATCACCATGAAAAGTAATGGAGACATAACAATTAAAGGAAAAAATATATCACTTCAGGGCGCGGGAAAGATCAATGTAAAGGCATCCAGTAGCGTAGTGATTAAAGGTAGTAAGGTTTCTACGAATTAAATATTTATGAATTTTCCCGAAGACAAACTAGTCGATAAACCTGTCCTCCAACCGGTGACAGAACTCGCAGCGGGAGAGGTGGTTGTTGGTCAATTAGAAGGATTATCCGACGCCGGTGAGCCTCTGGTCAATTTTCCGCAAAACCTGGCAGACGATGCGATTCCTGCAATGTCAACAATGCCTGTAAACACGGATCATACCGGCCGCCAGGTAGCACTACTATTTACCCGGGGAGATTTGAGAAGCCCACTTATTATTGGGTTAATCCACAGCCCATTACAGAGTCTGATTGACGGTTTTCAAGTAGAAAAAGCTTCGGATGAAATCGATCAACAATCCACCAGTGAGACCAAATGCATTAATCAAGATGCAGATATAAACGCCACAATAGATGGTAACAGGGTGGTTCTGGAAGGTCGTGAAGAAGTGGTATTAAAATGCGGCGAAGCCAGTATTACACTGACCAAAGCGGGTAAGATTTTAATCAGGGGGAAATATATTCTTAATCGCTCCACTGGTGTTAATCGAATTCTCGGTGGTTCGGTTCAGGTCAATTGAACATGGATGGCGCTGCTCAGCTATGCTTCAACTAAATAACAAAACTCCATTCGCCGCTTCTATAGCTTTGTTTCCAAATCAGCAGGGTGTCGATACTTTATATGTCATGGTCAGGTCGAGTTTTAATATCGGGCCTCAGTGGACTTTGCTAGATGAACAGATGCCACCTGTCGAAGCTGATGTTTACTGGGACGAACCGAAAAACTCCAGTCTGAAACTGGCCTCTGATTACCATATAGGTAAGCCGTCAACTGATGTCGTGATGACCGGTCTGGCCTGTGCTCCTGGTAGGGAAATAGTTAAGCAACTCGATGTCAGCCTGGCAGTGGGACGGGTTAGCAAGATGGTCAGAGTGTATGGAGACCGCCAATGGGTTGATGGCCGAGTTAACGATCCGGTGCCATTCGAGACAATGCCATTGGTATACGAAAGAGCATTTGGAGGTCAGTATATAAATAAGGGTCGGGTTGAGTCCGTCGAGGAACGTAATCCGGTGGGTTGTGGCTATGCCGGTGGTCGTAGTGTTAAGGAAATGAATGGCGTGCCCTTACCAAATCTGGAAGATCCTGCGCAGTTGATCGGCGATCCCGCCAATGAGCCACCACCAGCCTGTTTCGGTTACTGTTCCCCTGCCTGGCAACCAAGAGCGGATTATGTCGGCACCTATGACCAAATGTGGCAGACACAGCGCGCACCTTATTTACCTGACGATTTCGACAGTCGTTTTTTCAATATGGCACATCCGGATTTAATTTATCCAGAATATATGCAGGGCGGGGAGTCGGTCTATATTTCTGGCATGCATCCCAATGGCGAACTTAGATTTGATCTACCCAGGTTACAGCTGTCATCCGGATTCAAAGTCGGCAATCGTGTCGATAGCGAATCATTTAAGCTGGAAACATTACATATCGAACCAAACTTGTTACAGCTAAGTATGGGCTGGAGGGCTGCTTATCCTTGCGATAAAAAAGCACTCAGAATTGAGGAAATAACAGTCAGCCTGAAGCATTAGGACCGATTTAATATTGCAGCAGAAAGGAAATAGTAATGGCTCAATCAACATTTGCAAATTCGAGAGGGATTGTCCACAAAGGGAGTGGTGGTAAGAGCATTGTTTTTCCCGATGTTTGTTTGACCAAAGTCGGGAAACCTGTTGTGCCGATACCTTACCCGAATATTGGCAAGTCGTCCGATACTAGCGGGGGGGCTAAGTCGGTACAGACTGATGGTAAAATGCCAATGGTCAAAGGAGCTCAGTACAGCAAGAGTAGCGGTGATGAGCCCGGAAATAGAAAAGGTATCGTCAGTGGCACAATAACCGCTGAATGCGAATTCATGATGTATTCCTTCGATGTAAAGTTCGAAGGTAAGAATGTGTGTCGGCTGGGTGATCCCTTATTCCATAATAAGAAAAACATCATGGGTTGACTGCCTGCCGACCTATCATGAGCACAGCGACTCCACATCCACAAAACCTCATCAAGGCCTACGTTGAAATATTTGAACAGTTTGCAGATAACGCGTCGTATTTGTGGTTATTACGCTCCATAGCTGTTGAGCAACCGCACTATGCTAGAGAAGATATCCAGGAACTTGAACATCGTATCGATGCCCAACTCGATGGCCTGATGATTTCAATTGAGCAGAGCTGGCCAATATGCCTCGACGCACTGGAATTACAGGAATCCGGTAACACTTTTACCGCCGCTATTCTCGCCTTCCGCAGTCACGACGTGAAAAATATCCAGACAGTGATCGAGGTGGGGCTGGCCAACGCAGAAACCGAAAAAGGATTAATCTCGGCGCTGGGATGGCTCCCGGAAAAACTGATACAGAGCTGGATAGAAAAATTACTGGGGAGTAAGGACCTGAATCATAAGTATCTGGCTCTCGCAGCCTGTAGTGTGCGTCGGCAAAATCCCGGAGAAGCGCTAGCACGAATTCTCGACCGTGACGATTGCAGGCAACACGAAAAACTTTATAGTCGAGCACTACGTTTGATTGGTGAAATTCGTCGACAGGATTTAATGCCGTATCTCAATTCAGCTATGAATTCCAGACAGCCTGATATTCGTTTCTGGTCGCACTGGTCCGGAATTTTATTGGGAAATCGTAATGCGGTAGAAAACTTAAAGCCCTATGTTTTTAACGAAAACCCTCATCAGCAGAAAGCGATCAATATTGCGTTCAGAGTATTAACTATCGATCAGAGCAGGCAGTGGATAGCGGAACTGGGTAAAGATGGCAATCAATCTCGTGCAGTCGTAAAGGCCACCGGGGTGCTGGGCGACCCCCATGCGGTCAACTGGTTGATCTCAAAAATGGAGTTTCCCGCTGACTCCCGCCTGGCAGCGGAATCGTTTACTAACATAACCGGCATCGTTCTTGAACAATACGATTTGATCAACAGTCATACTGAATTCCTGCCTGATCATCCAAACGATGATCCAGACGATGACGATGTTAGTCTCGATGAAGACGAAAATTTGCCATGGCCAGCTGTTGAAAAAATAAAAAACATCTGGATAAATCATGGCCGCAATTTTATCGCCGGACAACGTTATTTTATGGGAAGAAGTATCGAGCCCAAACTTCTCAGGGACAAGCTAAAAACAGCTAATCAACGACAAAGGCATGCGGCGGCTCTGGAACTGGCCTTCTTCGATTTGAATGTGCCCTTACCGAACACTCGTGCAAAGGTGACTATCGATGGATGAAAAACAGGTCGCCTATATTGCTGGCATGGGGATGGTTACACCGGTTGGAGCAAATGTTGGGATGACAGCGGCTGCAGTTAGGGCCGGGATTAGCGGATATGCAGTTTCGGATTTTTATGGACAGAACGATGAGCCGGTAACCATGAGCCTGGTACCAGACGAATTTTTTGCCTCAGTCGATATGGAAATTGATGAAGGGGATTATTATGGCGCACAACACGAACGTGTAATAAAAATGGCTGTAACTGCGATCAGGGAATCTCTTCCTCAAGTCGAACTAATTCGCCCGGTCCCCCTTGTGCTGGCCTTTCCAGAACCACTACCCAATGCTGAACACAGTTTTCCTGAATCGCTTAAGGCCAACCTTCTTGCACAGAAGAACTTACCTTTTCAAAAAGAATATCTGCACAGTATCTTTACCGGCCGTTCAGGCGGCATAGAAGCGGTCGATATAGCCATGCGATACCTGTACGAGCAATCGCATGATTATGTGTTGCTTGGTGGCAGTGACAGTTATTTCCAATGCCCACGATTAAATGAACTAGATCAATCCGCTCGACTGCTTTCATTAAGCAATAGTGACGGTTTTGTACCGGGAGAGGGTGCGGGATTTATATTACTGACTCGAAATAAAAAACTAGCGATTGAAATGAATCAGCATGTAATTTGCGTATATGAACCTGGGGTTGGGAATGAATCGGGCCATTTATATAGTGATCTACCCTATAAAGGCGAAGGCCTCGATATTGCTGTAAAGAAAGCTTTATTGGGGTTTGAAGGTGTTCCGGTGAATCATATTTTTTCCAGTATGAATGGCGAAAAATTCTGTTCGAAAGAGTATGGTGTAGCAATGCTGCGAAATAAACAGGCCTTCCATGAGAAAGTTTCTCTAGAGCACCCTGTTGATTGTTTTGGCGACATAGGCGTGGCCCTGGGTCCTGTAATGATGGCCTTATCGGCAACCATACATAATACAAACCCCGCTTCAACTACCAGTCTGGTGTATTGCTCTTCGGATGGGGCCGCAAGAGCAGCGATACTAATGCAGAGAATCCCAGTCGATACAGATCAGCTAAGGAGTCAATCATGAGTCAATTGGGAGAGTCGGCTTTCGTAACACCGCCCGATGAAGTCGAAAAAAAAGAAGAGGAAATAAAGAAAGTCAAAGTGCGTATTAGCCTGTTTTTTGATGGCACTTTGAATAATCGAATCAATATTGATCAACGTATCGAAGACGAAAAAAATCCCGGCAGCAATGCTATCTATCAGAAATATAAGGGAGGTGACAATAGCTACGAAGGTGATTACACCAATATTGCCAAGATGGAACGATATATTGATGATGCCACAGGTTATCAGGTTTCATTGTCTTCATATACCGAGGGACCAGGCACCGATGACAGGAAAGCTGATGCATTAAGAGGGTATGCTTTTGGTACGGGAAAGACGGGCATTACCAAGAAGGTTGAAAAAGGGATAGAAGATGCGGTTGATCAAATAGAACAAAAAATAAAAAAAGGGACTGTGATTGAAATTTTGACAGCTGATGTTTTTGGCTTTAGTCGAGGAGCCGCAGGTGCAAGAAACTGTATCTATGAAGTGCTCAGCACGGGTAAAAACCCCATAAAAACAAGAATTGAAGAGAAGGGTTATGAGATTGAAAAAGTAGAAGTCTGTTTTGCGGGTTTATACGATACAGTGGCGTCGCATGGCATTATTTATTCGAACGATACCTCCGATTTAAATTTGACAGCCATTAATCAAGCTAAGAAAGTGATACAGCTCGCCGCAGCAGAAGAGCATCGGAAAAAATTCAATCTGACTTCGATTGAAAGCGCTGGATATAAGGGACGGCAATATTTTTTACCCGGGGTTCATTCTGATATCGGGGGCGGTTATCGAGCGCCGGCGTCTGGGAAACCAAGCGAAAAAAACATGGGCATTTACTGGTCATTAAGTCAACAAAGTGCCGAACAGGAAAAGAAGCGATTAATAGAATCAGGCTGGTACAACGAAGGCGAAATTAAAATCGTGCATACACCGTCAATAGACCCTTCGGGATTTGATGAGTATACGGTTGAAGTTACGCGAGAGAAAATTTCAAATGAATATAGTCGGATACCTTTGCATGTTATGGCTCGGTTTGCGGGAGAGAGTGGGATATCTTTAAAGGATGAATTGGAGTCAGACGAAAAGGTGAGTTCAAAATTAAATAGTGCACGAGAGAAGATAGAAGGCTATATATCAAACATTGGGGAAAATTCAAAAGCGCAAGACTGGCTCCATAATGAAGGCTGGTTGAAAGAGCTGCGTCACGATCATTTGCACTTTTCGGCTCACCTGTCTATCGCTCATGCACCACGATTTCGGAACTACCAACGGACTCGAAGAACATATTATGGATAACCTAATTATGTCCTTAACTAAATTGCTTCTCATTACTACACTTACTGCATGTGGAACTACTATGGCTAACAAATTTGACTGGAAAGCAACAGAAAGCGCGCCAAGAAATTTCGCAATGAAAATAGTTCAGGGAAAATTT
>JAOUJX010000072.1 GCA_029882955.1 Gammaproteobacteria bacterium | reverse complement strand
CGTTGGGTGTCGATATAGAGACTTTTACGCCAATCGCGCGTATGGCGGAAGATACCTTCCTGTTATGGGTTAATTCAGATCGCAAAGACATCAATAATGTCGCCGATTTTGTTAAAGCGGCCAAAGCCAAGGGCAAGAAATGGATCATGGCTGGAACCGGTAAGAACTCCGAAGACAACCTGTTAACCGATTTCCTTAATACTGCCTACGGCCTGGAAATGAAATATGTTCCATACAAAGGCGGTGGTAAGGTTGCGAAGGAACTGGCGGGTA
Organism: Gammaproteobacteria bacterium; assembly: GCA_029882955.1. Classification (GTDB taxonomy): domain Bacteria; phylum Pseudomonadota; class Gammaproteobacteria. The sequence continues at coordinate 12,592 of JAOUJX010000072.1, read as the reverse complement.
AAAATGCCGATTCAACGGTTAATAACCCATCAGAGCAGCTTGGTTTTTATGAAGCCGGTACAACCAAAGCGCTGGCCTCGTTTACCGACGAACGTTTGCCCTTATTCCCAGAGGCTCCTACGTTCAAGGAACTGGGTAAAGACTACGTTTACTACATGCAGCGCACAGTGGTCGGTGCACCCGGGATGAGTGCAGAAGCCGCCGCTTATTACCAGGAGCTTTTTAAGAAGGTATTCAACTCAAAGAAATGGCAGGAGTATCGCACCAAGAAAAGTTTACAGGGTGACCTGTTGCAAGGTGATGCACTCATGAGCTATTGGAAGAAAGAGCGTGATATTCACGAAGTTATGCTTCGGAATATGGGCGCGATAAAGTAAAAGTAATAATAACCTCGACCCAGGTCAGAGGTTACTGTGGCACAGGGAAGTGCCATTATCAGTCATTAATCTGTCTGATGAAGAAATAAAAAAAACAATCTTATATTTTTTACTCTTGGAAGAGGCCGGGGATGGTCGTTCTGAGAAATCCAATATTTTTTAATTCGATCGCTATTTTAAGTGGGTACGGGAGATTTTAATCATGACGGTTCGAACCGCTGAATTGTTAATGGCCATAATGATGGGTGCCTTTTCTATCTATCTGATGTCTAAAAGTACCGAGCTACCTATTGGCTGGATCGAAGACGAGGGCCCGGGTGGAGGCAGCTGGCCGTTCTGGCTGGCGACCATCATGTTGCTCTCCTGTGTTGGAATCCTGTTTAACTGGGCTCGAAAACACGGACCCATCGCTTCGTCAACAAAAACCTATATTGAACCCCATGTACTGGTTGATGTGGCCTCGGTTGCCGCCGCATTGACTGTTACCGTCGGTTTATTTTCTATTGTCGGGATTTATGGTTCGTTGCCATTGTTTCTGATTTTCTATTTAAGGTTTATGGGTAAACATAGTTGGCGCTTAACAGCGTCGCTGGCAATTATCATTCCTGTCGTCATTTTTTACTTCTTTGAAATCACATTGAAGATAATTCTGCCTAAAGGGGTGACTGAACCATTGTTTATACCGCTTTATAAGATATTTCTTTAGACGTTTTATATTGAACCCGAATTGATAAAAGAGATAAAAACATGTTAGAAATTTTAGGACTTCTTGGTAACGGCTTTCTTATCGTATTTGAGCCTTTAAATTTGGCGTTAATCGTTGGTGGTTGTGCGCTGGGATTGTTCATTGGTGCGATGCCAGGATTGGGTTCGGTGAACGGTGTGGCGATATTATTACCGCTGACCTTTCTGGTGCCCCCGACCGGGGCCATTATATTCCTCGCCGCAATTTATTACGGTGCGATGTATGGTGGCGCAATTTCGTCGATCATGCTTGGTATCCCCGGAGCGTCAACCGCGGTAGCGACTACCTTTGACGGGCGGCCATTAGCCAAACAGGGTCTGGCCGACAAGGCGTTAACGGGAGCCGCGGTGGCCTCTTTTGTTGGCGGTTCGATTTCTGTCATCCTGTTTACTTTTTTTGCGCCACCATTAGCACACATCGCGCTGGTATTCGGTGCACCTGAAGAATTTGCGTTGATGATGCTGGCTTTTGCGACCTTTGTCGGTCTGGGTGGGGACGATATATTTAAAACCATCTTTTCGATTGCGATTGGTCTGGTGCTCAGCGCGATTGGCTTCGATATCATTTCTGGCGAACCGAGGCTGGTGCTCTGGGATATCACCGGGTTTTTACACGGTATCAACTTCCTCGTACTGGCGATCGGAATTTATGGTATCGGTGAAATGCTCTGGACTGTCGAGGAAAATAGCCTGGCGGGTGGCAAGAGTATGTTATCGGAAGCGACAGTCACTGTTCAGCGTACCATGAAAAACTTGCGTGAACTGGTCGGGACCTGGAAGACCCTGTTAATGGGGTCTGTGCTGGGTTATTTTGTTGGCATATTGCCTGCTGCGGGTGCGACACCCGGTTCGTTAATGGCTTATGGTATCGCCAAGCAAATTTCGAATGAGCCGGAGAAATTCGGCCAGGGTGCAATAGAAGGTGTTTGCGCCCCCGAGGCAGCCAATAATGCCGCGAGTACCGGTTCGATGCTCCCCATGCTGACCCTGGGTATCCCGGGTTCACCAACCACTGCGATTTTGCTAGGCGGTATGGTTATCTGGGGGCTGGAGCCGGGTCCAAGACTGTTTACCGATCACAGTGAATTTGTCTGGGGCTTAATCGCTTCCCTGTATGCGGCGAATCTGTTCGCGGTTATTATTAATATTGCGTTCATTCCGGTATTTATTCAGATTCTGAAAACGCCTTTTACCATTCTGGCACCGATCATTTTTATTCTCTGCTTAATCGGCGGATATGCACCAACCCAGGATATGCACGATGTCTGGCTGATGCTGTCTTTTGGTATTGTCGGTTATTTAATGCGTAAACTTGATTATCCATTGGCACCGGCGGTTCTCGCTATCGTACTCGGGCCGTTGGCAGAGCCCGCTTTACGCCAGTCACTGATTATCAGCGATGGTTCATTCGCTATATTTTTCAATCGTACCTACGCCGGGCCGATTATGATTGCGGCAATATTACTCATATTACTTCCGCTTTTTAAAATAGGGTATGACAAAATTCGAAACAAGCAGTCCTGATATAGGTAGCAGAGATAGCCGGGTAAACTGGCTGTCTCTGTTTATCAAACTGTCCTGGCTGACTATTGATCCTATAGTCGTCCTCCTAATTTCAAAGCTTCGTGTGTCTTTACCGGTGGTTTCAATATATAATTTTTCGTCGCAAATTATCCCGTTTCAGTGGAAGGAAAATCATTATTGTTTTGGCTAATCTAAACTTGATCAATGTCTGTTACTGGTATACTGTATACCAAAATAAATCAACGTCTTTTCCTCGGAGATTCGAATGAAGTCGCTTGGGATTGAGCCGTTAGAGCCGGCTAAAGTACTTAAGACGCGAGTATACGAAGCGCTAAAGGAAATCATCTGGCAAATGGATATCTATTCCAGCGAAGAGCCTCAGCGGCTGGATGAACGAGTTCTTGGCGAGCATCTGGGTGTTAGCCGTACGCCGGTTCGAGAAGCGATATCCCGTCTTGAGCAGGAAGGATTGGTGCAGAACATCGCGCGAAGAGGAACCTTTGTTGTGCGTAAGACCAAGGATGAGATTCTGGACATGATTGATGTCTGGGCTGCTTTGGAGAGCATGGCGGCAAGGTTGGCGACGTCGAGGTCGAGTGACGAAGAAATCGCACTGTTGAGAAAAATGTTTACGACCTACGACAGTGCTGAAGAAACCAGAGCACATATAGATGAGTACTCAGAGACCAATATCGAGTTCCATCAAACGATTATTAAGCTGGGAAAATCGCCATTAATTACAAAAATGGCGAATGAATTATTTTTCCATATGCGCGCAATTCGCGCGAGTACGATTAAAGAGCGAGACCGGTTGTCTCGCTCGGTAATTGACCATATCAGGATTATCGAAGCCCTTGAAGATCGAGATCCCTACCATGCCGAGCAATTGGTGAGGGACCATGCATTGGAGCTGGCGAAACATGTCGATAGGTTTGTGGACTACCTGGAGTGAATCAGGAGAAGCATATTAGCTAAATCTGGACTGTGGTATTCAGCCGCTACAGCCCGGAACTAAGGTTTTTAACCGGGCTGTAGCATTGAGGTGAAAAATGAGTAATTCAGATACTGCTAGCGATACGCTAAAACAAAAAACTAAAGACGGATCTGTTATATCGGGTGGCCACCTGGTCGCTAAGGCTCTTAAGGCGGAAGGCGTCGATACGATTTTTACGCTCTGCGGCGGTCATATTATCGACATCTACGATGGTTGTCTGGATGAAGGCATACGTATCGTAGACGTTCGTCACGAGCAGACCGCTGCGCACGCAGCTGATGGTTACGCGCGCCAGACCGGCAAGCTTGGTTGTGTTGTCACCACCGCTGGTCCGGGTTGTACTAATGCGGTAACCGGTGTCGCTACAGCTTTTCGTTCTGAAAGCCCGATTCTTCATATCGGTGGTCAAAGCTCTCTAACCCAGCATAAAATGGGTTCACTGCAGGATTTGCCCCACGTCGATATGATGACGCCGATTACCAAATTCGCCTCCGGTGTCTTTTCAACCGAGAGGGTTGCAGATATGGTTTCGATGGCGGCCCGTGAATGTTTTAACGGTGCTTACGGCCCGTCTTATCTTGAAATCCCACGTGATGTACTGGATCGAGAAGTGCCGATTGAATCTGCGATTATCCCGAATCCCGGCTCCTACCGTGCTTCAGTTAATTCTATTGGCGATCCGGCTGATATCGAAAAGCTGGCGGACATACTGGTTAAAGCCAAACGTCCCGCAGTACTGCTGGGCCAACAGGTCTGGGCTTCTCAAAGCCAGGACGCCGCGACCAGTTTTGTACGCTCTCTCGATATCCCGGCCTACATGAATGGCGCCAGCCGTGGCATGTTGCCGCAGGGTGATCCCCATCATTTCGATCGCACCCGTGGCGACGCGTTCAAAAATGCTGACGTTATCCTCATCGTCGGTACGCCTTTCGATTTCCGAATGGGTTACGGTAAACGTATTTCCAAGGACGCTACTCTGGTTCAAATCGATCAAAGTTATGCCACCGTGGGCAAGAATCGTGATATCAGCCTCGGTCTGGTTGGCGATCCAGGTTCAATTCTGGCTGCTGTCGAGCAAGCGGCCTCAGGTCGTATCGACTCGGGTGCCAAACAGGAGCGCCAGAACTGGATGAGCGAGTTACGTAAAATCGAAGCCACCAAGCTTGAAAAGTTAATGCCGATGTTTACTACCGATCAGAACCCGATTCATCCGTATCGACTGGCTTATGAAATCAATGAGTTTCTTGGCGAAGACACCATTTACATCGGTGACGGTGGCGATATCGTCACCATTTCTGCGCAGGCCGTTCGTCCGCGTAACCCGGGTCAGTGGATGGATCCTGGTGCTCTTGGCTCTCTCGGTGTCGGTACTGGTTTTTCCATGGCGGCTAAACTGGCGCATCCTGATAAAGAAGTGGTATGTCTTTACGGCGATGGTGCCTTTGGCATGACCTCGTTTGATATGGAAACAGCTCAGAGATTTGGTGCGCCTTATCTGGCAGTGATTGGTAATAACTCGGCGATGAACCAGATTCGTTACGGTCAGCTAGCCAAATATGGACAGGAACGCGGCGATGTTGGTAACAAGCTTGGCGACGTGCCGTTTTCGAAATTTGGCGAAATGATCGGCGGTTACGGCGAAGAAGTCCATGAAGCCAAAGACATTCAGCCTGCAATGCAAAGAGCACGTGAAGCTATCGCCAAAACGGGTAAATGCGCGGTGGTCAACGTATGGGTCGATCCGAACGAATACGCTCCTGGCACCAAAGCGCAGACCATGTATAAGTAGTTAGTTAATGCGAAGCCGCCTTCGTGCAGGCACGACAGGCGGCTTTTCTTTCGGTCATATTTTATTCAAGTTAGAGGTTTACCATGTCCAAAGCACTAGATGGTCTTAAAATTCTAGATTTCACCCATGTCCAGTCCGGGCCTACCTGCACACAGCTACTTGCCTGGATGGGTGCTGATGTTATCAAGGTGGAGCGACCCGGTGTGGGTGATGCGACCCGCAAGCAATTGGTCGATGTTGAGGGCGCTGACAGCCTTTATTTCACCATGTTGAACCATAACAAGCGTTCTTTAACTCTTAACTCTAAAAACGAGACCGGTAAAAAGGTGCTTGAGCGTCTAGTAAAAGAATGTGACGTGCTGGTAGAAAACTTTGCTCCGGGTGCCCTCGATCGAATGGGTTTTACCTGGGAACGTATCCAGGAATTAAACCCGCGCATGATCATGGCATCGGTTAAGGGTTTTGGTCCCGGCCCTTACGAAGATTGCAAGGTGTATGAAAATGTTGCGCAATGCGCTGGCGGATCTGCGTCAACGACGGGTTTCCGCGATGGACCACCCGTGGTAACCGGCGCTCAGATTGGTGATTCGGGCACCGGCTTGCACCTGGCGCTAGGTATTACCACTGCATTATTGCAACGTGAGAAAACCGGGCGCGGGCAGAAGGTTCTGGCGCCGATGCAGGATGGCGTACTCAATCTCTGTCGAGTTAAATTGCGTGATCAACAAAGATTACAACACGGACCGCTAAAGGAGTATTCCCAGTATGGTGAGGGTATTGAATTTGGCGAAGCCACGCCTCGTGCTGGTAACGATTCGGGTGGTGGTCAGCCAGGTCGAATATTAAAATGCAAGGGCTGGGAAACCGATCCAAATGCGTATACCTATTTCATCACCCAGGCAGCGGTATGGCAGAAAATCTGTGATGTTATCGGCAAGCCGGAATGGAAAGAAGATGCAGAGTATGCGACGCCCCCCGCGCGTTTGACAAAATTGAACCAGATCTTCGAAGAGATCGAAAAATGGACCATGACCAAGACAAAATACGAAGTCATGGATATCTGTAATCCACTCGACATACCGGTCGGACCGATATTATCTATGAAGGAAATAGCCGAGGAACCCTCGCTACGCGAAACCGGTACTATCGTCGAGGTCGATCATCCGGAGCGCGGCAAGTATTTGACTGTGGGCTGTCCTATCAAACTTTCCGATACAGAGGTTGAAGTCACGCGTTCGCCATTACTCGGTGAACATACCGACGAAATCCTCGCCGACGTCCTGGGTTATAGCGCGGAAGAAATAGCCGAAATCCATGAATCCGGTGCTGTATAAACACTAACTATAGTTTCAGGAGTAGATCATTATGCGAATAGTAGTTCACGGACAACAGGCATTCGGCCGCGCCGTACTCGAACGTCTCCTTGAGAGAAATGAAAATGTCGTCGCGGTTTGTACTGCCCCCGATAAAGAAGGCAAGCCATTAGATCCGCTTAAAGAACTGGCGCTGGAAAAAGGTTTAGCGGTTCATCAACCGGCTTCGTGGAAAACACCCGAGGCGCTGGAGCTGATGAAGTCGTTTGAAGCGGACGTCTGCATGATGGCTTATGTTTTGTTATTTGTTCCCGAAGCGGTTGTTAATGCGCCTCGATTGGGTTCATTTCAATATCATCCTTCCCTATTGCCGATGCATCGTGGACCGTCGTCGATTAACTGGCCGATAGCAATGGGCGCGACCCGCACCGGATTGAGTATATTCTGGCCAAATGACGGGCTGGATGAAGGTGATATCTTAATGCAGAAGGAGTGTGAAATCGGCCCCAACGAAACCCTCGGCGATATCTACTTTAAAAAGCTCTATCCGATGGGAGTCGATGCGATGATCGAATCTCTGGACCTGGTCAAGGCCGGTACCGCCCCCAGAATTGTTCAGAATCTGGATGAAGGCAGCTACGAATCCTGGTTTGGTAAAGCGCAGGCGGAGATCGACTGGAGCAAACCCGCCACTGAGATTTACAACATTATTCGTGCCGGTAATCCACAGCCCGGTGCCTGGACCCTGGTTGATGGAGAGACAGTGCAGATTTACGATAGCCGTCGAGTCGATAGTGTCGCAGGTGAAGCCGGTCGTATTGAATCTATCGGTGACGAAGGAATTCTAGTGTCCGCCGGAGATGCGGGTGGTATTATGGTTGCCAGAGTGCGGGCTGGTGGTGCGAAAGTGTCTGCTGCCGAATTTGCAGCTTCGAGCGACTTGAAAGTGGGGCATATGCTCGGCACCTAAATCCAGCGCTGGAAGATTTTTTATCTAATTAATCGATATCAATCGGAGATTTCTATCATGAAAGTATGTGTTGTTGGCGCTGGCGCGATAGGCGGCTACATGGGTGTTCGTATTGCAGAGCAGGGACACGAGGTTTCGCTGATAGCACGTGGCCCACATCTGGCGGCGATTAAGGAGAATGGTTTAACCCTCCGGCAGTCTGGCGAAGAAACCAACGTCAGGAATGTATTTGCTACCAACGACATGAAGGAATGCGGAGTTCAGGACATTATATTACTCGCGCTTAAAGCTCACCAGATAGCGCCTGTGGTTGAGGATATGAAAACCATGCTCGGCCCCGATACGGTCATCGTGGCGTTGCAGAACGGTATCCCCTGGTGGTATTTTCAGGGCAATGGCGGCGAATATAAAAACCGTACAGTTGAAACCGTTGATCCAGGCGGGGTGCTTGCGAATAGCATCGATCCAAAATATATAATCGGTTGTATCGCTTATCCAGCGGCAACGATCGCCGAGCCGGGTGTGATCCAGCACGTCGAAGGCGATAAGTTTCCGGTTGGCGAGCTGGATTGTAGCGAATCTGATCGGTTGAAAATGGTATCGACGTTGTTTGAGGAAGCGGGCTTCAAATCTCGTGTACTCACCGATATTCGTTCAGAAATCTGGTTGAAATTATGGGGTAACCTGACCTTTAATCCAATCAGTGCGCTAACGCATTCCACCCTGGTCGATATTTGTGAATATCCGCTAACGCGTGAACTGGCGACTATGATGATGACCGAAGCGCAGCAAATTGCGGAAAAGCTGGGCGCCTCATTCCGTGTCACTATCGAGAGACGTATTGACGGTGCAGCCAGCGTTGGCAAGCACAAGACATCAATGTTACAGGACGTCGAAGCCGGTAAACCGTTGGAAATTGACGGTATGCTGGGTGTTGTCATCGAACTGGGTGAAATGACCGGGGTTGCCACACCGGCGCTTAAAGCGCTTTATGCCTGCGTCAGTCTACTGAACAAGAAAATTCAGGAAGAGTCGGTCTACATTAAAGAACGTCCACTGGATTAGGATGTTTAAAATGTAATGGTGGGAGAAGTTCCAGAGCAGGATGAGACTCATGCCTGGAACCCCGGCATTGAATCGACGTTGCCGGCGGAGTATCTGCCGCTATCGACGATGTTCAACCCGGAAAATGTTTTCACCAGCCTGGATACGGCGACAGAACTCAGTGATTTCACCGGCCTGAGTTCCCATCAGGTCGTGAGAATACGACCGGAGCGACTCGTGGTTCACGAATTGCTGATACGTGTCTCTGCCGATATATTTATTTCGGATGGTTCGAAATACGAAGACCTGGGTATCAATTTTCGAAATGCCGCTGCGACAATTCATCGTCAGTACATCATGCCCCATATGCCCGAAATCATCGACTGGTTCAATGATTTCGATCAGCGGGTGCGGGCTATCGTCGATAACGAGCTATCAACCAGTCTGTTTGCTAAACCGGAAAATACCGACAGAGAAGCAAGGCGATTTAGCTTTGCCGGTTTATTCGGAACCGGTAAAAAGCCGAAAAAAGTAGCAAGCCAGCAAAGTATCGAAGAGCGCAATCAACAGTTATTGGCGGGCTGGCGTAAAAAGTCCGAGGCGGGTAACGATCCACTCTTGCAGTCGGTATATTCTGAGCTAGGCAAGGTTGCTAATGCCATCCTGATGAAACATGGTCGCATAATGGGTGATCAGGCTTTGCTCACTTCTCTTGTCACGTGTTTTGTCTGTAACAACTATGGTAGCGAACAAATCGGCGAAATGATCGCCCCCTGGATAAAGCAGGCTGCTAAAACCGAGGGTTATCGTCTTTTACCGGCACAAAAAGAGCCGGTGCTGATTAATGTTAAGGGTTCTTCTGCGGCGGGTAAAAGCACGATGCGTCCTTTACAGCATCAGCACACCGAAAAACTGGGACTCGACTGGCAGGACTTCGCGCTAATTAGCCCCGATATATGGCGTAAATATTTGCTCGATTATGAGTCGCTAGGTCCGGCTACTCGATACGCGGGAACATTAGCCGGTGAAGAAGTAGCGATGCTGGATCAGAAATTCGACCGGTATATCAACTATAAATCACAGCATGGTGGTTTATCGCATTTGCTTATAGATCGATTTCGCTTCAATACCTTTGCACATGGTCTCGGTGCCGAGAAGGGCAGTAATCTGCTAACCCGCTTTGGCCATACGGTTTACCTGTTATTTCTGGTGACACCCCCTGAAGCTACCGTAGAACGTGCCTGGAAAAGAGGTCTCCAGGTCGGTAGGTTTAAACCGGTTGATGACCTTTTAGACCATAATATTGAAGCTTTTAAAGGTATACCTGACCTGTTTTTCACCTGGGCATTGCACAAGGAGAAAAAAGTATATTACGAATATCTCGATAATAGTGTCGCCTACGGTGACAAACCACGCACCATCGCTTTTGGTATAAACAGCGAAATGTTTATTCTTGATATCAAAGGTATGCTCGATATCGTGCGTTATACCAAAATAAATATTGAGGCCAGAAACCCGGACGAAGTCCATCCCTGCGACTCGGAATTATCCGCCGAAGCTAACACAGATTTCCTGGTTCAATGTGCTAGAAAGCTGTCCCGGGTTAGTTTTGTCGATTGTCAGTCGGGCCTGGTATATGCCGTCATGGAATCGGGGGTTTTAAAGTGGGTCGATAAGCAGTTGATTCGTAAGATGTTGAAAAATGACGATGTTAGACCCGGGTTTCAGGCTATTGCCGCCGGGGTGGCAAATGACCTCGATAAGTGCCCGGAGGGAGAGGCGTACCCGGTCCCTCCCGGCCTGCGGCAACATGTTATGGGGGATATCAGGGAGTGCCTGGCAGACTCCTAGTGAACCAATATCACCGGAATATCAGAATTAGCCATTAGATGCCCGGTAACCCCGCCCATAATCATATTGCGCAATTTAGAGCGACTGTAACCGCCGACGATTAATCGATCACAGTTAAGTTCGTTGGCTTTAGTCAGCAAGGCTTCGCCGACCGACTGCTTGCCGACATTAAAAGCCGCAGGTTCGGCGGCCACGCCATGACATTTTAAATAGGCACATGCTTCTATGGCGTTGAGTGGATTCTGCATTCGCTTTTCTGACTCCAGGACATAAACTTTATCTGCCCTTTGCAGGTTACCCATGACTGCGGCCATCGCCTGAGCTGCTTCCTTGCTCGCATTCCAGCCGATGGCAAGTGTTTTGCCGGCATCTACCAGAATTTTTTTACGTGGCACCATAAGTACCGGGCGACCGGTGTCGCGAAGTGCTGCTTCAAAAGAACTGGGGGGTGGAGAAACGCTGAGTGGTTGAGGGACAATGATCAGGTCAGCCAGTCGGCCGTAAAGCGCAATCAATTCGTTGCGAATACCACGGCGTATTAAGAACTCTGCCGAGGGCTCACCCGGGTTTTCGCAGCGGGTTGACTGTTTCATGTCGAGACGTTCGCAAAGAGCCTGAAATCGCTGTTTGAGGTCTTCTCCCTGCTTGATAGCCGCAGCCGATGCCGACTCGATTATAGACTGACGCATGCTGGTGGATACTCCAAGCGTAGCAAACGGTACCAGATGCTCCGGCTCATTTTGCACATAGAGCAGGTCCAGGTGCGCATTATTGCGTATCGCCATGCAAATGGCCGTTTCCATCAGTGAATCTGCGACGTCACTCTCGCGAATAGGTAAGATAATTGTTTTAATTGTCATTGGTGAAAATCCATCGGATAAGCGAACTGAAAGCGGTTTGGTATACCGTATACCAACTATTTATATCGTATTTGGTTAATGATGACAAGTTTAATCCGGGGGAGTGACGGTAGACAAGTGAAAGTCGTGACGTAAATCAACGCGGCCGTTTATAATTGAGACAAATGACCATAAGTTATACTATTCATTGTATAAATATTATATTTTGAGGGCGTAATGCAGTCTGAGCGAATTGATCTTAATCTGCTGGGATACCTGGATGTGTTGCTCAGAGAGCGCAACGTTACTCGTGCTGCCAGTCATTTGGGATTGAGCCAGCCAGCCATGAGTAATGGCTTGCGGCGTTTAAGGATTTTATTTGATGATCCTTTACTGATTCGTACCAGCGAAGGTATGACCCCCACCGAGCGCGCCAACGAACTCCAGCCGATCATACGCAATGTGCTGGCAACGATCGATAAAGCCGTGCAACCGCAAAGCGCTTTCAAAGCAAAAACAGCAGAACGGGTTTTCCGTATTATGGCCAGCGATTATGCCGAATCGACTATCTTCCCACACATCCTGTTGCGTTTACGCGAAGAGGCACCGGGCATTACGCTTGATATTATGACGCCCAGCGACGTCAGTTTTCTGGATGTTGAGCAGGGTAAGGTCGATATGGTGATTAATCGATTTGACTCGATACCGCAGTCGTTTCACGAAAAAATGATCTGGAAAGATAGTTTTGCCTGTCTGTTTAGCGCCGATAACCCGATTCGCGATAATTTTAATCTGCAAACCTATTTACAGGCTCAGCACGTTTGGGTGAGTAAAACCGGCATGGGTGTCGGGGTGGGTATCAATCCCGATGATGTTCAGCGTCTCGGCTGGGTAGACGAGGCGTTAAATAATCTGGGTAAGAAACGTCACATTACGGTGTTTACCCGGCACTACCAGGCGGCGATGTTACTGGCTGAGCAAAAAGACCTGATAGTCACTCTGCCGACCAGAGCTGCTCGCCTGCAACAAGATAATCCCCGCGTGGTCATTCAGGAACCACCTTTCGAGATCCCGGCTATCGATTTAAAAATGGCCTGGAGCCCCTTGTTACAAAATAATCCAGCACATCAATGGATGCGGCGTTTAA
>JAOUJX010000425.1 GCA_029882955.1 Gammaproteobacteria bacterium | reverse complement strand
CGAGATATCAAGCCAGAAAATATTTTGTTCGCAGACGATGGTTCCTATCGCATCACTGATTTTGGCATAGCAAAGCATCATTCCACCACGATTAAAACGGCACATGGACTGGTTCTCGGTTCTCCTGCCTATATGAGCCCGGAGCAGGCAGCCGGTGAGGCTATCGACTCGCGTTCCGATATTTATTCGCTCGGTATTACGATGTACCAGATGGTTACCGGCGAACTGCCCTTTCAGGGTGACACCGCCGCGGTAATGGCGCAGCACATCACCCGGGCGGCTGGTCCACCATCCTCCATTAATGATTCAATCGGCGAAAGCGTGGATCGTATTATTATTAAAATGCTGGAGAAAAAGCCTGATGAGCGTTATCAGTCGATGCAGGCGCTGATCGATAGTTTAGAAAAGGAACTTCAGGTTTAACTCGCCTCAACACCACCACTACGAACCAGTGCATCAAGCCTGTCATCATCATAAGCTGCCTCCAGTTTAGCCGTAGCATCATCCACCGCGGCCTGTAAATCCTTACCGCAATTCACGGCTTCCTGGCGCCATTGCTCCAGGTAGGCGTCGGTGCCAGCCATATTAGCCCGCATGGCCGCTTTGTCGATGGCTTCGGCAAAACGTTCGGTGAGCACGGTTTTTGCGTTTTCACGGCGTTCTTTAGCGATTACCTGGGCGGGAATATCGCGCCAGTAAACGGTGATTAATTTGGGCATGGAACAGGCTCGGTTAGTAGATCTGGGCAGCGAGTATAATTAGGCTTTTCGGTCAAATCCAGCGGCATTTTTGCCTTTCACCCCTGCTCAATCAGCCACTGTTTGAATAGTTGCGCCTGCGGGCTAATTTCTCCTTACGACTACCCGAAGCCGCCAGTTCGATTGCTGCAAACGGGTATGGCGGTTTCCTGTTGAAGTAATAACACCTCGTAGTTATCCCAGTTCCCGCTACCAAATCGTAATTCAAGGTCGGATGACTCTGTCGGCATGATGTCGGGCCATAGCGCTGAACCGTGGCGCGCGGCAGATTCAAAGGCGTGCAAACTGATTAATGGTGGGACGTCGAATAGCATTGCTCGATTTTATCTCGTGGTATGAATTATTCTATCGCTTAGATATAAAACAATTCGTTTGATTCATGTGTTGCATTCACAATAATAGTGGCTTCCATACGTATCCAGTTGAATTCGGAGTAGACGATGAAAGTAGGTTTTATTGGTTTAGGTAATGTGGGCGGTAAACTGGCGGGTAGTCTATTACGCAACGGCGTCGATCTAACGGTTCGTGATCTCGATAAATCGATTGCTCAACCCTTCCTCGACGGTGGCGCAAAATGGGCCGATAGTCCGCGAGAAATGGCAGAAAACGTCGATATTTTAATTACCTGTTTGCCGAGCCCTGCCGCCAGCGCTGCAGTTATGGAAGCCGAGGATGGCGCGCTTGCTGGTTTATGCGAAGGTAAGATCTGGGCGGAAATGAGCACCACTGATAAAGATGAGGTCATCCGTCTTGGAGATAAAGTAAAGGCGGTCGGTGCCGAACCAGTCGACTGCCCGGTATCGGGTGGTTGTCATCGTGCTGCGACCGGGAATATCGCTATTTTTGCGGGTTGCGAACGTGTGGCATTTGAAAAGATGTTACCGATGTTGACCAAAATGGGGAGAAGAATTTTACACACAGGCCCTCTCGGTTCCGCTTCGGTATTGAAAGTCGTGACCAATTATCTCGCCACGGCGAACTTGCTCAGTGTTTGCGAGGCCCTGGTAACGTCGAAGGTCGCTGGCATGGATATGAATACAACCTATGAGGCAATTCGAATTTCTTCGGGTAATTCGTTTGTTCACGAAACAGAAAGCCAGGTGATTTTGAATGGTAGTCGTGATATTAGTTTCACCATGGATTTGGTCTGCAAGGATATCGGTCTATTCAATGATGTAGCTGAGCGCGGTAACCTGCAGCTGGAACTAGGCCCACTGTTCGAGAAAATTTTCCTGGACGGTCAGCAACGTTACGGTTCGCGAGAGCTTTCGCCCAATATAATCAGGCGACTCGAAGAAGCCATCGGTGTTGAGGTTCTGGCACCCGGATTTCCACCTGAGATGCTTGACGACGAACCCGAAGAACCGGGTTATGAAGTGAAAGTAAAGGGCAGGGACTGCTAAAAGAAATGCTAAGCTCGATTTAAATCTAAGCGAGAATAGGCGTGCCAAATCTTAGCTATATCACCAATTGTAAGGCAGATAGATTCAATCTAAAGTCATCACAGAAGACCATGAAGGCGGTTGTCACTACGGCCAATGGCGGATACGACAAGCTAGATTATCGTGATGTACCGATTCCCGAGTTAGAGCCGGGAGAAGTGCTAATCCAGGTGCTTGCCGCGGGTATTAATAATACCGAGATTAATACCCGGCTGGGTTGGTATTCGGATTCGGTAACTACTGCGACCGATGATTTTGCGGCGAAAGCGGAAGAACAAAGTGTCGAAGTCGGCGATGGAGGCTGGAATGAAAAAACTCCATTTCCACTAATACAGGGTACCGATTGCTGCGGGCGCGTCGTGACAGTCGCATCAGATATTGATGCAGGTCGGATAGGGTCGAGAGTGCTGGTGCGATCCTGTATGCGCCTCAATGGTTTTGATTCGCTCGACAATATCTGGATGGCGTCTGATTTCGATGGTGCATTCGCACAGTTTGTGCGGGTTCCGGCATCAGAAGTGTTTGCCGTAGAGAGCCAATGGTCTGATGCCGAACTCGCTACTATCCCCTGCGCCTACGGTACGGCTGAGAACATGGTGCATCGAGCCGGGGTGAATTCCTCCGACCATGTCCTGGTTACCGGGGCCTCGGGTGGTGTTGGATCTGCCGTGGTGCAACTGGTAAAACGGCGGGGAGCGCGAGTTACTGCGGTAGCTGGCAAGTCAAAAATAGATGCGCTTTATGCTATCGGTGCCGATACCGTGATCGAACGCGGCAGTGACATGGTCGAGGCGATTGGTGAAAATAGTGTCGATGCCGTGTTTGACAACGTTGCCGGAGAGGGTTTCGGACCATTGTTGAAAATCCTTAAACGCGGTGGTCGCTATGCCTCTTCGGGCGCCATCGCTGGTCCACTGGTAACGATGGATATGCGTCATTTTTATCTAAAGGATTTAAACCTGATCGGCTGTACCGCCTGGGATGAACCGGTGTTTCCCAATTTAGTTGCTTATATCGAGCGCGGGGAAATAAAGCCTCTGCTCGCGGGCACATTTGATTTAAAGGATATCGTC
>JAOUJX010000424.1 GCA_029882955.1 Gammaproteobacteria bacterium | reverse complement strand
GTTAGCCTCGTCCCAGATAATTGCCTTCATACGAACCAGGTCAACAACACCCCTGAAACCTTCTTCGGCACCGATATTCATCTGGATCGGAACCGGACTACTTCCCAGACGGTCTTTAATCTGACCAACCACGCGCAAAAAATCTGCACCGGAGCGATCCATCTTATTGACAAACGCCATTCTCGGTACATGGTACTTATTAGCCTGCCGCCAAACCGTTTCCGATTGCGGCTCTACACCACCGACCGCGCAAAACACCGCGCAGGCACCGTCAAGTACTCGTAGCGAGCGCTCAACCTCTATGGTGAAATCGACATGCCCGGGCGTATCGATAATATTGATCCGGTGCTGATCGAACTGCTTGTCCATGCCTTTCCAGAAACAGGTGGTAGCAGCCGAGGTAATGGTAATACCGCGCTCCTGCTCCTGCTCCATCCAGTCCATCACGGCCGCACCATCATGAACCTCACCTATCTTGTGTGAGACACCCGTATAAAACAGAATGCGCTCTGTCGTGGTCGTCTTGCCCGCATCGATATGGGCCATGATGCCGATATTTCGATACTGCGTAATCGGGGTCGTACGAGCCACCGTATTGCCTTTATCAGTTTGCCGTTAACAGAAACTTACCAGCGGAAGTGTGCAAACGCCTTATTGGCTTCAGCCATGCGATGCGTATCTTCACGTTTCTTAACAGCGGTTCCCTTGCTTTCTGACGCATCGAGCAATTCACCAGCAAGTTTTTGAGCCATAGTCTTTTCGCCGCGTTTTTGAGCCGCATCGATCAACCATCGCATTGCCAGCGTGTTACGGCGCGAAGCACGCACCTCGACAGGTACCTGATAAGTTGCACCACCGACACGTCGCGACTTAACCTCAACCATTGGGCGAACATTTTCCAACGCCTTCTCCATTAACTCGACTGGCTCCATAGGGCTTTTGCCGGCAACATTATCGAGGGCGAAATACATAATCCGCTCGGCAGTCGATTTCTTACCGCTACGCATGATCATGTTGATAAATTTTGCGATCTGCTGATCACCAAACTTGGGATCGGGCAGAATTTCTCTTTTCGGGACTTCTCTACGTCTTGGCATTGAACGAGTACCTGTGACCTATATTCTGATTAAGTTAAGACTTGGGACGCTTGGCGCCGTATTTCGAACGACCCTGACGACGAGTCGGAACGCCCTGCGTATCAAGACTGCCACGGACGACGTGGTAACGCACACCCGGCAAATCCTTAACACGACCGCCGCGAACCAGTACTACCGAGTGCTCCTGGAGGTTGTGGCCTTCGCCACCGATATATGACGCTACCTCGTAACCAGTTGTTAATCGTACGCGAGCCACCTTCCTTAACGCTGAGTTAGGCTTTTTCGGGGTCGTGGTGTATACGCGAGTGCAAACGCCGCGCTTTTGCGGTGATGCTTCTAGCGCGGGTACATTACTCTTGGAACGCTTCGACTGACGCGGTTTACGTACCAATTGGTTAACTGTGGCCATCTAATTGACTCTCCTACGAGCAATTTGCTAATTTTTCATGTCTTAACAAACAACAGGCCAGACATTCAAAGGTTTGGCCCGTTATTAGGGAGGCGGAATTCTAGGGGTGAAAGGGACTCCTGTCAACCGCTTATTTATTAGCTTTGCGGCTAATTATAAAAGCAACGGCGGATATATTATATTACAGACTAATCCACCCGCTCTTCCCCCGCCTCGACCGGGACATTTTGCTGATTTCATAGCCGCAATTCCGATCCAGACACCTCAGCCAGAACCATTTAAGTTAATCTGGCTATAGACCTCAATGACTGAACTGGAATCAAAATATTCTGTGAAAGAGTTCATACTTTCCTCATTACCCGACATATCATCGCTGCAAATACTTGTGTATTTGAAGGCGATTGTCTAGGGTCCCGCACTCTAATAACACAAAGAGGATATTACCTTGGTTAGATTACTGACTTTTATTTTTACATTTCTATTTTCAGTCTCGGGCTTCTCTGCCTCAGAAGAAACCGTGCAACTACCTTATCGAGTAGAAATGCTTAAGCCGATTATTTTCTCAGTTAAGTACCTGGAGCAGGAAGCTGGCGTCTCTATTGGTATATCTGAAGATTTTTTTCTCACGCCACTGCGTTCATCAAAGGAAAGTGTTATCTACAGTGTCGAATCAGCCGGTGCCCGGATCGATCATATGAAAGGCCTACCACCCAGTCTGGAGCCGGTATTGAAGAAGCTAATCGAGCAGGCTTCCGGCCTATCTTATGAATATGCTGCGGACGGTACAGGATATCCACTAAAAGTAGTCGCTAGCAAGGAAATAAACACCTTTATGAAAAAGATGGCTTCCACTCTAGACGACTGGCTGGATAAATTCGCTGAATCAAAAAATATAGATTCACAACTTAAGAGCCAGATGCAGTCTGTCCTCGACGAGGGCATGGCGCCGCTTTTGACCAAGGATGACGAAGAATTATCCCGGCTAATTCTAAACGAACTGGAGTTAATTTTTGCCGTGACAGGCCGAAATCTCTACATCGATTATGGAACAGTTTACGATAATACACGGTACTTTGACGATGGCGAATTGTATATGCACACCCAGGATGAATGGTTGGTAGAAAACCAGGACAAGAAAGGCAAGAATATATCAATATCCATGTCGTCGACCCTGCACCCGGAAAAGCATCCAGAATTCGTCGAATCGTTACGCGAAAACCTTAAGGGTGAATACAGCAAGGAAGACGTTAATGCGATTGTCGATATCTGGGCCAATATGGAATTATCACGTCAGAGCAGTTATGAAGTGGATATGACCACCGGCCTACCGACTAGCGGACAGATCACGTCCAAAACCGTCTTTAATGGCGAACAGAAGCTCCAGAAACTTGAATTCACATCATCCTATTAAATTGATCAAGTAAACACATCACTCTGTCGATTAGCGGCCACATCTTGGTGGCCGCTATCGCCACCTTTATTTAAGTAACCATAACTACAGCTGAAAGCGAACAAGCCTCCGGCCGCAATAAATTCACACTATTACTCAATAGAGTTATTGTATATCCACTTGAAATTGTTTTATCCTTGTCATTCAAGGGGTATTATCTCTCCTGAACAATTCTGAACAACTACATAGCAGTTATCAATAATATTAGGGGGGTAATGTGGAAATTTCAGTTAACTTGGTATTGGACGTGCTTGCAATCTTACTCATGGTTTATTGCCTGTGGCTGGTCATATCATTACGCAAAAAGGTCAGCGGTGGCA
>JAOUJX010000423.1 GCA_029882955.1 Gammaproteobacteria bacterium | reverse complement strand
AAGCATGTAGAATCGCGCGTTTATGCAAGGCAGACTTAAAAGACGCTACCAGATCCATAAGGAATTATCGCGCAGCAGTTATTTCCAGGGTGAAATTGATGTCGGTGAATTATCCCGGCTCGGCGAACTATTGGCTAATTCGGACTCGGTAATCGAAGCTGATTTTGAGTTTCGGCGAAGCGACTTCGATTTGCCAATGCTTAGTGGAAAAGTTCAGGGTAACCTGGAAATGGAGTGCCAACGTTGTTTACAGGCGATGGTAACCCCTATACAACTGGATTTTAAACTGCTGATAGATGCGCCCGATGACATCGTCCGGGATAGCTGTCTGGATACAGTTTATAGCGAAGATGGCTTCATTAATTTCTTCGAGGTGGTTGAGGACGAGTTGATTCTTGCCTTGCCGCTGGTAGCGATGCACGAACATGATTCGTGTAACAAACACTGGCAGGTTCCCGAGTCTGATCTGGAACCCGCTGTTAGAGAAAATCCGTTTTTGATTCTTAAAGACTTGAAAACAACCCATTAATTTATATTTTCGGAGACACACATGGCCGTTCAACAGAATCGGAAAACACCATCTAAACGCGGTATGCGACGTTCGCACGATGCACTCGGCAATTCAACACTCTCGGTCGAGCCAACAACTGGCGAGACACATCGTCGTCATCACGTTAGTGCAGATGGCTACTACCGTGGACGTAAAGTCATTGCAGACAAAGTCGTAGACGACGACGAATAGTTTTAGTTATAGTTGATTGACAAATACGGGCGGAATTAACCGCCCGTATTTATTTTGACGCTTATCAATGAATAAAAAAATAATCGCACTCGATGCTATGGGTGGTGACCACGGCCCTAAGGTGACTGTACCCGCGGCCAAAAGGGCATTACGCGAAATTGCCGATATTGAGTTGCTGCTTGTTGGCGATGAGGCTCAGCTAAAGCTTGAACTCGAAAGTCAGGATATGATGAACGAGCCCCGGATCAGCATCCATCATGCCTCTGAAGTGGTCGGCATGGATGAAGCCCCGGCTCAGGCATTAAAGAAGAAAAAAGATTCTTCGATGCGGGTAGCAATTGATCTAGTGAAGGCAAAAACGGTTCAGGCCTGTGTCAGTGCAGGAAATACCGGCGCTTTAATGGCGACCAGTAAGTTCGTGCTTAAAACCATACCCGGCATTAGTCGTCCCGCTATTTGCACCATGTTGCCATCGATCAAAGGTCACACGCATATGCTCGACCTCGGTGCTAACCTTGAGTGTACTCCGCAAAACCTGTGCGAATTCGCTGTCATGGGGTCGGTACTTGCGCAATCAGTAGAGGGTGTCGATAAACCATCAGTCGGATTATTAAATATTGGTTCCGAAGCCATGAAGGGTAGTGACTTAATCAAGCAGGCGAATCAATTAATCGCAGACACTGAACTTAATTATTACGGCTTTATCGAGGGCGACGATATCTATAAAGGCACGGTTGATGTTGTGGTAACCGATGGTTTTGCGGGTAACGTATCGTTAAAAACCGGTGAAGGTCTGGCTTCCCTGGTCAATCATGTCCTACGTAAAGAGTTCAAGAAGAATATCATTACCAAAGTCGCCGCGATTATTGCGTTGCCGGTACTTCAGGCCGTTCGTAAAACCCTCGATCCCAGGCGTTATAACGGCGCCAGTCTTCTAGGTTTGAACGGAATAGTAGTAAAAAGTCACGGTGGAGCAGACACTAGTTCGTTTTTTAATGCGATAAAAATCGCTAGTATTGAAATAGAGAACGAAGTGCCGCAAAGAATTTCAACACTGGTTGAATCATATTTTCCCAGCACTGAGGATAGCTAATTATGCCCTACGCCCGAATTACCGGCACTGGCGGATATTTGCCCGAAAATATCGTGACCAATCATGATATGGAAAAGATTGTCGATACTACCGATCAATGGATTCGAGAGCGTACTGGTATAGAACAAAGGCATATCGCCGTAGAAGGTGAAACCACGGTCGACCTCGCCGAAGCAGCATCGCGTAAGGCTATTGAAGCCGCTGGAATAGATGCTCAGGATATCGACCTTATCATCCTGGCTACTTCCACGCCCGACAAAATATTCCCTAGCTCGGCCTGTATCCTGCAATCGCGGTTAGACATACATGGTTGTCCAGCCTTCGATATCCAGGCGGTTTGTACCGGTTTTGTCTACGCCTTGACGGTGGCTGAAAAGTTCATCAAGTCAGGTAGTAGTAAGACAGCCCTGGTAGTCGGAGCGGAAGTTTTTTCCCGAATTTTAAACTGGGAAGACCGCGGAACCTGTGTACTGTTTGGCGATGGGGCTGGGGCTGTGATTCTCGAGGCCAGTGAAGAAACCGGCATTCTTTCAACTCATATTCATGCTGATGGCGATTACGTCGACCTGTTACAGGTGCCCTGTGGTATTGCACACGAATACGAAAAAGTAAAAGCCGGTAACGCCTTTGTCGAAATGAAAGGTAATGAAGTTTTTAAAATGGCGGTCAATACATTGGGACGAATCGTCGACGAAACCCTGGCTGCTAATCAGATGATGAAGTCTGATATAGACTGGCTGGTGCCGCATCAGGCCAATACCAGAATAATATCTGCTACTGCCAAAAAGCTTAAAATGTCAATGGATCAGGTCGTTGTTACCGTCAACAAGCATGGTAATACCTCGGCTGCATCGGTGCCGTTAGCATTAGATGTTGCAGTACGCGATGGTCGCATCAAAAAGAACGAGTTACTGCTTCTCGAAGCTTTCGGTGGTGGTTTTACCTGGGGTTCGGTGCTGCTTCGATTCTAGGGCGCGCGGTTGCCCGATCTTCCGCGATCACTGTAATCCGCTCGATAAAGTCACCTGTTCTTCAGTTAACAGCAGGTTTTCGAATAGTTCCTCTATCTGTGAATGCATTGAGTTCACCAGTACAGTGTAAATAAGAAGTTTTGTAAATGCCTGACATCCAGTATAGGTTGTAACAGACTAATGATAAGCTGATCGAATCCCTAGGCAGAATTAGTTTTATACGTGCATGTCACAGATATCATTAAAAGCGGTTAAACAGGTGGAAAATAGGGTTTCTAAACATCGTTGGTGAGTATAGATAAGCCTTTATAATTTACCTGAAATTAATCCGGTTTTTGCCTTGTCAGATTTAGCCTACAAAGCGTAGGATTGGTGTGTTATGATTGATATCAATTACGATTAAAGGCAGGCCAATAATGATTACAGTATTACTGACAGATGATCATGCTTTGGTACGATCAGGCATTCGCCGATTATTAGAAGATAGTGGCCAGGTAAAAA
>JAOUJX010000421.1 GCA_029882955.1 Gammaproteobacteria bacterium | reverse complement strand
TCGAAGCAAGTTCCCGGGCAATAGTTTCCGGTGGTCTGGGGACCCCTAGCGCCTTTGCAGTTACCGAAGTATTGGTTTTGCCGAGTTCTTTACAGGTAGAAATTTCATCGGGTGCCAACAGGCGTACTTTCTTCCCGCCCTCGGATAAAGGTACCGTCGAACAGCTGCTTAATAATAATGCGAGGCTAGCGCTTGCGGCCAGTTTAAAATATTGCTTCATACTTTTTATTTCCCTCAGGTTTTCGACGCCTGATAAATGCTCTCAATAGATTCGTCTAACATTTGATTAAATTCATCGTCGCTTTGCTGGGCACTTAAGCCTTCGGTTAACGCTCGTGAGAAACTCGCCACCATACCTTTATTGTCAGCCAATCGACGATTGGCTTCCTCGCGAGAGTAACCACCCGATAAGGCAACCACCTTCAACACTCTGGGGTGCGAAATACAGGGCGCGTAAAAGTTACCCTGCTCGGGAAGCGTTAATTTAAGCATGACGTACTGGTCTTCTTCGAGCTGGTCGAGCTGGCTCAATAAAGCGGGTAATAAAAGTGCTTCGGTAGTAGCTTTTTCAGGGCTATGGATATCGACTTCTGGCTCTATGATAGGCACCAGGCCTGCTTTGACAATCCGTGTACCTATTTCAAATTGCTGATCGACAACGGCGTTCACGCCTTCTGCATTAGCGGTTTTAATCACCGAACGCATTTTGGTACCGAATATACCTTTTTGTTTTGCCCTGGCGAGCAGGTTGTCGAGGTCTGGCATGTCCTTCATGACTTGGGCGCCGTTATTTTCATCGGCGAGGCCTTTGTCGACCTTGAGGAAAGGAACGACATTCTTAACTTCCCAGAGATAAGCAGCGCTGGAAAGGCCACCTATATCTCTGTCCATAGTGTTTTCGAACAGGATTGCACCCAAAATCCGTTCACCATTAAAACTGGGACTGGTCACAATGCGGGTACGCATATCATGAACCTGCTGGAACATTTCTTCATCGTTTGAATAAGCATCTTCACCAACGCCATAATTCAATAAAGCTTTAGGCGTGCTACCACCACTTTGATCCAGTGCAGCGATGAAACCTGATTGGGTTCTGATTTTTTCGAATTGATGATTAAAGTTAGTCACGATATCTCGCCTAAATTAGATTTGGAAGAAGTAGGAATTAGTTGCGGCACAGTATAATCACTGTGTTTTTTGAATACAATTCAGTTCGTCATAGATCGCCGAATTATTCGTCCATGTCGATATAAGCGTCTACCGATCCTATACGATTCAGCCATCGGCTTATCCGGGATGATTGCGAAGGAGATTAATTAATACTGCGCCTTTATATCAAGCATACGACTGGATATCAGCGTATCCTTACCCCTGGTTTTGTCAAATACGGTGGCATAGGCCAGAACAGCCTGCACATAGTTCCTGGTTTCTTTGAAAGGGACAGTCTCTACCCATAGGTCTGCCGGTAGAATGTTGTCCCGAGGCAGCCATTTTTTTACATTCAGGGGGCCAGCATTGTAGGCGGCCGCAGCGAGGGAAACATTGTTTTCAAAACGATTCATGACCGAGCGAAAATATTCAGTACCTAGATTAATATTAGTTTCCACCTTGAGAATATCTGCCTGATTCAGTTTTTTTAACCCGAGAGAACTAGCGACCTGTTCTGCGGTCGATGGCATAAGCTGCATCAGACCCAGCGCCCCTACTCTCGATTTTGCCAATGGATCAAAAAGGCTTTCTCGTCGCATAACGCCGTAAATGACCGAAGGATCCAGGCTTTTACTGGCTGCATGACCCATGACTTCCTGCTGATATGGCATCGGAAACCGCAGGCTATAGTCTCTTCGATGCGACGTCTTCGCTACCGTTTTGATCGCGCTATCGTGCCACTTCCAGCGTGATGCCAGCGTCGCCGCCTGTTTTATTTGCGTAGTGTCGAGTTTTCTTAAGGCCTGGAACCATTCTCGTTTAGCATCGACAAGGCGATTAAGGAAAAATAACTCCCTTGCCCTGAGTAGATGAGGATTATTTTTTAACAGCAGCTCATGATCAAAATTATCTAGCGTAACATTCTCCTGTTCAATCTGATAGCTGAGGTTGGTTCGATCAGCTGCGAGAAAACCATAATAGCTACTATTCGAAGCCAGAGTATGCATCATGCGGTTAGACTCCGACTCGTAGCCCTGAAATTCTAGCGACCTTGCCAGCCAGTACCGCCATTCGTTTTCCTGACTTAGGTGGTCTGGCATTTGCTTTATAGTGGCTGACAGCCCAGGCCAGTCCTGGCTACGTAATTGAATGCGCGCCAGCCATAGATAGGCACGATCATTTTTAAGCTCTGGTGCCAGCTCGATTAAAAGCTCCCTGGCCTCAGGCTGGTGTTGATAGGCTGCCGACAGTGCGATACGCTGCGCAAGCTTGTCGATCTGCGCCTGATTGAAATGAAATTTTCCACGAATAGTTTGCCAGGTATCGCGAGCTTTCAGGCTGTCACGACGAGCCAGGCGGTCAACAGCATGTACAATAATTTTTCGTGTGACTAAATTATCTTCCGCATCTAATAGCTTGGTGAGCGTTTGCTCCGGGCGCTGGTGGGCTCTATACCAGAGGTTAATGACTTTCTGGTCGGGTTCGCTGAGTTTCTTGCTTAGAAATCGAGCCAGATTAGGCCGCCTGGCCTGAAAAGCTTTTTCGATACGTAGCCAGATTACTTCAGTGGCGTTGTCGTAGGTTTCGATGAAATACTCGAAAGCAGTATCACACTCGGAGGGCTGAGAATAACCCCGTAGCCATACCTTCCTGATATCTTCATTGATGTTTTCTACTTCGTTTAGTTTTAATCGCGCCTGAAAAGACAGACAAAGCAAACGAGTATTGTCCCGGTTGTCGAAAAAACTCAGGTAATTTTTCCAGTCCTTACGCTCTGCCAGAGTCGAGAGCCATTTGTCACGTATGTGGTAACTGAAGGGAAATTCACTGTAACGCTCGAGAAACTTCGAGACTGTTTTGGTTGAAGCCCGCTTAATATGACGATTGAGAGCATCATGAATTAAATAGGGTTGTATGGGGTAGTCCTCTATCTCGCCGAGCAATTGCCTGAATTTATCCACCTGGTTGAGCTCAAGAGCCCGTTGAGCCTGCTGAAAAATCTCTCGCTGGGCTTCTATACTGGTTGCCGCCAGGGCTGGTGACAACATCACATAGGTAGCCAGTAGACAACAGATGACTGATATCCGAGGCGGTTTTATCCCATAGTCCGATCGTTTTTTTATCAAAGGTATTATTCCTTATTATTCAAAGTCTTAGATAAAA
>JAOUJX010000422.1 GCA_029882955.1 Gammaproteobacteria bacterium | reverse complement strand
GCATGGCCTCGTCTATGCGTAAGCCTTCTCGGTAAGGCCATTTTAACACCGAGCGTTTCTGCCCCGGCATTTGCTGTGGATCCAGTAGCGTCTTGAAGGATACGTATCTGGCTTTCGAACCAGGTTCGAGCTTTTTCAGGATCGATGCCAGTGGTACCCCCAGCCAGGGAATAACCATCGACCAGGCTTCGACACAGCGCAGGCGATAAATACGCTCTTCGATGGCGCTACTATCGATCAAATCTTCCAGCGCATATTCACCGGGCTTACCGCAGTCACCACCGACGCTAATCTTCCAGTCGCTGGTATCGAAGTCCTTTGCTTGTCTTGCCGGGTCTTCTTTACCGGTACCAAATTCGTAAAAATTGTTATAGCTGGTGGCATCGGCTTCCTTGGTGATTTCTTCATCCAGGGTAATCACATTACGTTTGTAATCACCTATTGGCAGAGATGCAGAAGCGTTACTCCAGGGGTTAAGCAGCATCGCTGTTCCCAGGGCACCACCGGCTTTCATGAATAAACGCCGTTGCTGGTAAATTTCTTCAGGCGTGACCTTAGATTCTGAAATTTCCCAGCGTTTTTTCACTTTAATCATGGTTCCGACCTGTGTTAATTAAACTGATTATAGTATCTACTAAATATCAGCTGGTACTCATAACAATTTTATAAACAATTTATAACTAGCTCTATTTGAATAGCCGCTCCAGGATTTTATGATCTATCGCCCGACAAATCTTACCAGCTGGTTTAAATGTCTCGACATCTTCCCCGGCTACCAGCGCATTGATAACCGATTCTTCAATCGATTCAACCGCAGCCAGATATAATGGGTCAAGGAACTCGTTATTGAGTTCAAGACGGGAAACCAGAGCAGCATTTTTCTGAGCAACGGGGCTGGCGTTAGCGGTCGAAAACGCCAGGAATATATCACCGGAACTGTTACCGCCGGGGGAACCACCACGGCCTATTCCGATAGTGGCACGTTTAGCCATTTGACGCAGAGATAGCCCGGAAAGTGGCGCATCAGTCGCCAGAACGACTATTATTGAACCGGTTTCCTGTTCCTGCAATCGATCCTCTGTGATCAATTTTCCAACTGGTTTACCCAGTATATTCAACCAGGGGCGTATACCGTGATTGGCCTGTACCAACGCTGCGACCGTATAAGTCTCACCCTCGATTTCGATTAATCGAGATGATGTGCCGGTGCCACCCTTAAACTCATAACAAATCATACCGTTACCGCCACCGACCGATCCTTCCTCGACTGGCCCGGAGCTGGTGCTATTCAGGGCCTGTGTGGCATGGGCTGAAGTAACATGCGGTTCATTAATGTCATTCAATACACCATCATAGGTCTCCGCGACTACCGGCATCGCCCAGGCGTGTTCGTTCACAAAATAGTCCTGATAGCGATCAATCATCCAGCGTGTCGCACCGTGATGGACCATACCGACTGCATGCGTATTGGTGATACAAACCGGCCCGAGAAAATAACCGGCATCATTTATCCAGTGGGTACCAGTCATCTCACCATTACCGTTTAAAGAGTATTGCCCGGCCCATACTGGTTGCGGGTTATTCTGATCTTCTCGGGGAATTATGGCGGTAACCCCGGTGCGCAGGTTGAGCTTCGGGTCTGTTAAGGTAGTAAACCCTACTTTTACACCAGCGACATCTGTGATCGCATTGTTGGGACCGGGTTGACCAGAAAAAGGCAGACCAAGATCCCTCGCCCTCGGTTTAATCGACGACTTTGTCACAAAATTATTTCGCTCCTGAATAAATGATCGGAAACCAGTCTTCTCTCAGTCTTTGCCCATCTTCCATGTTATGTCCCGGAAAAGGCGGTGAAGTCGGCCCTGCTCTTGTTATGTATCTGGCGTCATCGCCATTAAAACGGATGGAGAAAGCCCGCCGACGCATATCGGTTAAATTACCCCTGGCACCATGCAATGTTTTATAACTGAATGCGACCGCATCCCCAGGCTCCATTTCCCATTCCAGTACAGACATGCCTTCAGTGTCAGGATCCGGCACAGGCATATATATGTTTTCGTCAGGATAGAAATCAGCTTCAGAAGCCCAGCGAGTTGGTAATACCGGCTTTTCCCACAAATGCGATCCGGCAACCAGTCGTAAACTTGCTTCTCTGACCGGATCAACCGGACACCAGAAACTAACGGTTTGTTCACCATCGACAAAATAATAAGGTGAATCCTGATGCCAGGGCGTCGGCAAGGTAGTCCCTGGTTCTTTAACCAGCACGTGATCGTGGAATATCTGGACTGTTTTTGACTCCATCAGCGCTGCTGCGACCGGTCCAGCCTGTGAATTGCGGATGACATCTTCAAACTCTTCTATCCGCGACCAGTTGCAGTAATCATCGAAAAATCGGCCGGCCTCCCCCTGCTTTAAATTCTCGGAAGCGAATGGACCGGGTTCGGCCATATTTTTTTCAATACCTGCTTTGATTGTATCGACCCAGTCACTGAACAGGCCTTTGATCAGTACGGCACCATTGGCTTTGAATTCGTCGATCATTTCATCGCCTGCAATTAGCGGAGTTTTTTCATCTAATCAACCCATCTACGCGCATTCCTGAAAATCCTCATCCATGGACTGTATTCACCCCAGTCGGGCGATTGCCAGGAATTCTGCACGCTACGGAAAATACGCTCGGGATGCGGCATCATGATAGTAAATCGACCATCATTATTGGTAAATCCATTTAGACCTAGCGCCGACCCATTCGGATTAAGCGGGTAGTATTCACTCGCCTCACCCTTGCTATCGACATAGCGCAGGCAGGCGCTTTTCTGTTCGAGTAATGTCTGGCTATTTGCATTTCTTGGTTCAACAAGCCCTTCACCGTGTGCAACTACCACGGGCATCATCGAACCGACCATGCCATCCATAAACAGGGATTTCGATTCGAGGATTTCCACCATCGCGACTCGTGCTTCGAATTGTTCCGACTGGTTGCGCACAAAATGCGGCCAGTCTGCAGCACCCGGGATGAGCTGGTATAAATTCGACATCATCTGACAGCCATTACAAATACCCAGGCCGAAGCTATCGGAACGATTGAAAAAAGCCGAAAATTCATCGTAAGCCCGTGGGTTATACAGAATCGACTTTGCCCAGCCCTCACCCGCCCCGAGGACGTCACCGTAGGAAAAACCGCCACAGGCGGCGATTCCCTGAAACTCAGACAGGCTAATTCGCCCGCTGAGTATATCGCTCATATGGACATCGAAAGTTTCAAACCCGGCACGATCAAAGGCAGCAGCCATCTCGACCTGACCATTC
>JAOUJX010000420.1 GCA_029882955.1 Gammaproteobacteria bacterium | reverse complement strand
TCACTATCGCTCTGGCGCGATTAAGGGCTGAGCGTGGGATGGAACTGGTTAAAAACATTAGAGCGCGTTATCAGAACCCGAATATTGATATCGGCGGCATTCTTGGCGTTTTCGGTGCTGCAATAAACTATCTCGTCATCCGCACACGCCGCTCGCCACCGCAGCACATGACCGAGGAATGGTGGCGCCTGCAGCACACCATCGCAAAGCTGATGGAAGCGCATGCCTGATGTGATTCGATACGGTGAAATCGATCATCAGGAGTTAACTCAGCTACTGGCCAACTACCAGCTGGAGGTCTGTGAAGGAGCGAATAATGCTGCCATTCCAGGTAGTTTCTGGGGCGACGAGGAAGCCGGATTAGTCAGAAATAAATTACATTTAAGAGCTGACACCCCTCTGCACTCAGCTCTCCACGAAGCCTGCCATTATATCTGTATGGATGCCGGGCGCCGATCGAAACTCGACACCAATGCAGGCGGTGATAGCCACGAAGAAAACGCCGTTTGCTATCTGCAGATTTTACTGTCCCAGCAGCTTTCCTGCATGGGACGCGAGAAAATGCTCGCCGACATGGACGCCTGGGGTTATAGCTTTCGACTGGGGTCATCAAAAGCATGGTTTGAAAATGATGCCGAAGATGCGCGCGACTGGTTAATCGATCATGGCATTATCGATAGCGATTTACAGCCTACTTTTAAATGCCGTATCTAAATAAGCTAGAGGTAAGCATCTTTCACTGCTTATCTTCCAGCTGATCTGATAGATAATTTCCTCAAATTTTCCAGCAAACTGCCGATAATAAACTAAACTCGAACCATCCGATTACACCGGCAGAAACATAGAGGAGACCCTGAGTGGATATCGCATCAATCGTTGGATTCATCCTGGCATACGTCATTATCGGCGGCGCTATTTCTATGGGCGGACCCTTTATTATATTTGTTAATGCACCTTCTCTACTGGTGGTCATTGGCGGCACTTTCGCGGTCACCCTGATGCGAGTCACGCTGGGAAACTTTCTCGGATCTTTCAAAATAGGCCTGAAAGGTTTTTTCTACAAACTGGATGCTCCCCAAAACCTGATCGACGAGTCAGTCGACCTCGCCAATGTTGCGCGTAAAGAAGGAATCCTGGCACTTGAAGGTCGCGAAATATCGAACAGCTTTCTGCAAAAAGGTATCGGACTTTGTATCGATGGGCACGCACCAGAAGTCGTCAAAAACCTGCTTACCAAAGATATTAATCAGTCAATCGAACGCCATCTCGTCGGTGCTGATATGTTCAAAGCCATGGGAGTTTATGCCCCGGCAATGGGCATGATCGGTACGCTAATAGGCCTGGTACAGATGCTGGCGAATATGTCAGATCCAGCTGCGATTGGCCCGGCTATGGCAGTTGCGTTGTTGACCACACTTTACGGGGCAATTATCGCCAACGCATTTGCATCACCACTAGCTGAAAAATTAAAACTAATTAGCAGCTACGAAAAACTCAACAAAGACCTCATTCTAGAGTCGATTACTGGAATTCAGGAAGGTACAAACCCCAGGGTACTGAAGCAAATGCTCAACGCTTATTTGCCGGAAAGTAAGCGACTGGAAGATGATTAGTCAGGTAAATATATTAATGGCAAAGAGATTGCGATGAGCGAGGAATGCGATTGCCCACCATGCGAAGATGGACTGCCACCCTGGCTTGCCACCTTCGCCGATTTAATGTCGTTACTGATGTGTTTCTTCGTACTGTTACTGTCTTTTGCAGAAATGGACGTACTCAAGTACAAGCAGGTTGCGGGCGCCCTGAAACTGGCCTTTGGTGTACAAAGGGACGTGAAAGCAATTGAAATCCCGAAAGGCACCAGCGTAATCGCCCAGCAATATAGCCCCGGAAAACCCACCGAGGTCACACCGCTTGAAATCATGCGGGAAAAAGCCACTGACGACACCAAGGTTAACCTCGACTTTACCGACTCAACGACTAAAAATGCTGAGAACATATCAGCAGAGGAAGCTGAAGCTGTTGCACGACATCAGGCACAACAGGATGCCAAAGAAGAAGCCGAGGAGCTACAAAAAGAACTCGCTTCGGCAATTGCTGACGGCCTCCTCGAAGTCGAAGCATTTAATGATCGTGTCCTCATCCGAATTCGTGAACGCGGGTCCTTCGCTTCAGGACAGGCTAAACTGAAAAAGGAATTCCTACCGATTCTGAAGCTAATCTCCGAGGTACTCAACCAACGCGATGGACATTTTATAATTGCCGGTCATACCGACGACATTCCAATCCAAACCAAACAATTTCGATCTAACTGGGATTTATCGGCTGCACGCGCTGCCAGTGTCGTACATTATTTCATCAAGCAAGGTGATGTTGACCCCGAACGTATGGAAATTAGAGCTCTCTCCGACAATGAGCCCCTGGTGCCTAACGACAGCTGGGAAAACCGCGCCCAGAACAGACGCGTCGAGATCAGCGTACTGCATGGTAATCGATTGCCTAATGACCTTGAGTCACCGTCCGAGAATGTCGA
The DNA here is from genome assembly GCA_029882955.1 of Gammaproteobacteria bacterium. Taxonomy (GTDB): domain Bacteria; phylum Pseudomonadota; class Gammaproteobacteria. The sequence continues at coordinate 785 of JAOUJX010000420.1, read as the reverse complement.
CTTTGTTCAGTAATAGGAAAACTGAGGCTCGCTATGTCTAACGATCGTCGATACTACTTTCTCTGGCTAAAATGAAATTATTCCCGATCAACCATTCAATCCTTTAGCAACATGTCGGAAAAAAACGCCCGAATCTGGTTAAAAGCTCATAGCGGACAAATTCCGGCCATGGACGATTACCACCAGAAGGTGATTCATATGCTTACGCAAGGCGTCGCTCCAATGAAGGATATCGCCGACATCATCATGCTTGATCCGGGTATGAGCATTGCGCTCCTGCAAAAGACCAACATCCGTTTAAAGCAAAGCAGACGCCCGGTCGCTGATACCATACACACAGCAATCGGGCTGCTTGGATTACCCGCTATTTCCACTCTTGTTCATGGTCTTACCAGTCTGAAAAATATCAGCTCGAATAGGACGACTTCAGACCATTTTCGTCAGTTATTGAGTCAGGCTCATCATGCGATCGCCCAGCTCAATCTTTATGCAAAGCTACAGGGACTCGAACGAATCGATGATACTCGTACCGCCATGCTGCTGTATAACATTGGTGAGCTGTATGTCTGCTTGCACGATGCCGAAGAATATCAAAAATACCGGCAACTATTAGAATCAAAGCCTGATCAGGGCGATCTTGCCAGTCAGGTTTTTGGCTTTGAGTTTATACATCTGGGCAGGCTGCTCAGCCAGCAGTGGGCCTTGCCTGAACTGCTTATCGAATCCTACGAAACTCAGAGAAATCAATCTCGCAAGGCCAGTCTGATTAATCTGGCCGGCGAACT
>JAOUJX010000419.1 GCA_029882955.1 Gammaproteobacteria bacterium | reverse complement strand
GTTGGCACACCGACAGAAATTTACGAATTCCCCGAATCACGACAGGTTGCGAATTTTATCGGCAACGTCAATATGTTTCGTGGCAGAGTCACCGAAAACGGTGCCGACCATGTTATCGTCGAAAGCAAACAGCCAAAATGTGTGTTTTATGTCGATCACGGAATCGAACTTCAGGAGGGCAACAAAGTATGGATCGCGCTGCGCCCGGAGAAAATCAGAATATCAAAACAGGCACCAGATGACACAGGCGCCAATCAGGTTAAAGGCATTGTTCACGATATCGCCTATCTTGGGAAAATGTCGGTTTATCGTGTCAAGATAGACAATGACATACTGATTGAAGTCACCTCGCCGAACCTCGCCAGACCCAAAGACGGCAATCTTGCCATTGACTGGGACGACGAAGTTTATCTCAGCTGGGAAGCTTCCAGTTCAGTGGTACTCAGTAAATGACTCTGCAGCGACTTGCACAATCGCTACAGCATCACTGGAAATCGGTTGTCATTTTCATTCCCTACTTCTGGCTACTGGTATTTTTCCTCGCGCCGTTTTTCATTGTTTTCAAGATAAGTCTCTCCGAAGCAACCATCGCCAGCCCGCCATTTATGCCGATGCTCGAATGGGTTGACGAAGGCGTGATGCACATTAAGCTGGTATTCGATAATTTCGCCTACCTGTGGGATGACGATTTATACGTTAATACCTACCTGAGTTCATTGAAGATTTCATCTATATCTACCATTTTGTGTCTGCTTATTGGCTACCCCATGGCCTACGCTATCGTACGCTCCAGCCAGACCCAGAAAAACGTCTTGCTGATGATGGTTATCCTGCCATTCTGGACTTCATTTTTACTGCGGGTTTACGCCTGGATGGGGCTGCTCGCGGATCAAGGCACGATCAACGGTTTACTGATCGCGCTTGGTATTATCGACGAACCGATACGCCTGCTATATTCGCATTTCGCTGTCTATGTGGGAATTGTCTATACCTATTTGCCTTTCATGATATTACCTCTCTACGCCAACATGGAGAAACTTGACTGGGCCCTGCTGGAAGCCGCGGCCGACCTTGGTGCAAAACCGGCAATTACCTTTCTGACAGTAACAGTCCCGATGACTATGCCGGGAATCATCGCCGGATCGCTACTGGTATTCATCCCGGCCACCGGTGAATATGTCATCCCCGACCTGCTCGGCGGTGGTAACGTACTAATGATCGGGCGAATACTTTACAACGAATTCAACGCCAATATTGACTGGCCGGTTGCATCGGCTGTGGCGATTGCACTACTACTCGTACTGGTATTACCAATGATGCTTTATCAGCATGTTCAGGCCAAAGAGACGGAGGCAAAATGAATAACGCTAAACGCTCCCGATTTCTGTTTACATTAACCTGTTTCGGACTGGCTTTTCTCTATATCCCGATGATCATGCTGATCGTTTATTCGTTCAACTACTCCAAGATAGTACCGGTCTGGGGTGGTTTTTCGACGCGCTGGTACGGTGTCTTATTCGAAAGCGAGGAAGTCTGGAACGCAGTCATGCTAAGCTTGAAAATTGCCAGCGTTAACGCCTGCTTTGCCACCATACTCGGCACCCTCGCAGGACTGGCGTTGGTACGTTTCGGTCGATTCAAGGGCAGAACCTTATTCAGTGGCATGATCACTGCCCCACTGGTTATGCCCGAAGTTATCACCGGTTTATCCCTGCTATTATTATTTATCACGCTAAAAGAGTTTATTGGCTGGCCGGACAAGCGCGGATTTACCACCATCACCATCGCCCATATCACTTTTTCGATGGCCTATGTCGCGGTCATCATCCAGTCCAGACTCGCAGGCATGGCACAGGATCTGGAAGAAGCGGCGCAGGACCTGGGCGCCAAACCATTTCGAGTACTCACCGACATTACCCTGCCCTTACTGGCACCGGGCATGCTGGCCGGCTGGTTATTATCCTTCACACTGTCGCTGGATGATTTGATTATCGCCAGTTTTGTTTCAGGGCCTGGCGCAGTCACGCTGCCAATGTTGATTTACTCCCGTGTGCGACTGGGTCTGCGGCCCGATATTAATGCACTGGCGACAATTATTATTGTGACAGTTGCCATTGGTGTCCTGATAGCCGCCTGGATTATGCTCAGACAACAGAAACAACGCGCAATGGAACTTCAGATGTCTGGTGAGGACTAAGCGTCCGAACCAGTAAGTAATAATCCCTTATCGACCAGCTCGTTAATCAACACTGTCACATCCTCTCTGGTCGAATCAGCATCGATCTCAGGAAACGCAGCCATCAACAGCTCGATCATCTCGTCTATCTGCACCGGTTCCGCAAGTAGCGTCCAGATCGCGGTGCCGATAATATTCAAATGGTGTATCGCTGCGCCCTCCCGGTCAGCGATAAAACTATCGTCTTCCAGCTGGATAACACTGGTTTCAGACTTTCTTAAAAAATAACCCGGTAGTAAGGCATGCTCATTATCGACTACCGACTGCGCCAGTTCCCTGTTGAGATAATTAGCCTTATCGGGCCAGCTTTTAAATTTTTCCAGCAGCAATTGCACCGCATCTTCGGTTTTGTCGAAACGTAGACGATAGTATTGCGAACTCGCAACTAACTGGCTCAGCACTTCAAGAATGCGTGGTGCCTCGGCTTCGCGAGCGAAGTTTTGCCAAACCACCTGACGTAATACATCGGCTTCCGAAACCTCCTCAAAAGCAACCCCGGCGCCCTCTTCTCTTTCCAGTAATACAAACGCACCAATTTCCGCCCGGGACCCTTTAGCTGCCAATTGACTATTTTCCAGGTCTAGATATTGATAATTTCTACCCCTTAAGCCAGTGTGATTGTTGATAAAATCTAACGACTCGCTGGCCAGATTTTCCGGTAAAGGTCGTCGCAATCTTACCGCCAGCCCCGGCGCAATGCCCTCGCCATCAGACAGACTAATCGGCAAAACATCATCACCGTACAATTGAATTCCGATGGCAGCCAGACATGCCGACAAAACACTTTTACCTGACCTGTATTGACTAGGGAATACCACCAGCTTACCGGCAAATTCAGCCGACGCTCCATGCAAGCAAAGCAGTTGGGAATCTTCCCGCACGTAAGCACGAATAACCTCAGCAACCAGACCGCATATCGCGTCGACTTTATCCACGCGATGTATTGGCTTGTCTAGCCAGTATCCTTCGATTTGATAAGAATGGCTGGTTCGGGTGACAGTCAGAATAGGGGGCTCTTCCCGTATAGCTTCTTTAATTGTCCAACCAGGGAAGGCCACCTGGCAATACTCCATTGGCTCACTG
>JAOUJX010000417.1 GCA_029882955.1 Gammaproteobacteria bacterium | reverse complement strand
CGCGAACAAACTTCCCCGACCGGTTTGTGATACATTAATACCTTCGGCTTGAGATCAACCTGACTGATCCGGATTATCTTCCCGTCCAGGGCGATTTTTTCGTTACCATTGATCTGATCCCCGGGTTTGGCAACTTCACCATTAACCGAGATGCGGCCAGCCTGTAACATAGCGTCAACCTGACGTCGTGAAGCGACACCCTGGTGAGCCAGAAATTTTTGAATGCGTTCCATAATTATTGTGTATCTACTTTAATGCCCATTGTTGACCAATCCCGCTGGAAGACTCCGAGATCAGAGTCCTGGCATTGGTATCCAGCTTCAAATCCAGAATAGTCGCCGAATCGGGTTGTACCTTATGTTTAACTTTAGGCATCCAGGCCTCTTTTCGAATACCTGTTTTGACGCTCCAGATATCGATAGATTTAGCCGCTCGTCCGGTGGCCAGAATTCGATTGTCATCAGAAAAATCGGCAGAAACCAGGGTCATTCGGACTTCGTCCAGTCTCGATACCAGTTTGCCTTTTCCGGCTGTCGAATAAATATGTGCATCACCAATATAGGCATTAGCAAGTGCCAGCTCTCCATCGTCCGAAAGCGCCACCAGTGAAATCTTGTATTTCATATTTTTTGACCACAAATGCCTGCCGTCTTTTAAATCCCAGAGACTGGCGTGCCAGTCGTTAGAACCGGTGAGCGCATAGCGCCCCTTTTTGTCCAGTGAAACGCTATTCACTTTTTCATGGTGCGGAAATACATAACGCATTTTGCCCTCGACCATATCGAAATAAATAGCCTGGTTATCTTTGGTACCGATCAGTGCATAGCGGCCATCGGCCGAAATATCAACATCGCTCAGATTGGGCCTGCTCCAGTATCCAGTGAGACGGCCTGTTTCGGTTGACCAACGGGCGATAGACTGTTGTTCGACGGTGACCAGTACATCACCGCGTTCTGAAAATGCGGCCGCTATCATACCACCTTCGCTGTTATCTTCATGCTGTAAGCTGAATAACACCTTGTTCTTTTTAATATCCCAGACCCGGCCAAAACCACCAATTTCACCCGTCATCAGGTATTTCCCGTTTGGACTGATGGCAGCACCGTAGGAACCGGTATCGGCATGAACCCAGGTTTTCAACGCCTTTTTATTATCACCGCAGGCAACCAGCAAAGGAATAAGCAATAATAGAAAAACAGGATGTAAGCGACGGAGCATGGAGTTCTCTGGAGACTATAATCAGGTTAAACCTGATTATAGATGTTTAATTGCTGCTGACTTCGCTTTTTTCGGTAAACGCCAGTTCAGGGTGATATTGATCCAGGTCTCTGATTTCTGCCAAAGTTGGTAATTGATTCAATGATTTTAAATTAAAATAGTCGAGAAACTCACGAGTCGTACCATATAAGGTCGGCTTGCCGGGCACATCTTTATGCCCCAGTGACTTGACCCATTCGCGTTCCTGCAGGGTTTTGATGATATTACTGCTGACACTAACGCCCCGAATATCTTCGATCTCACCCCGGGTAATCGGCTGGCGATAAGCGATTAATGCCAGAGTCTCCATCAAGGCACGCGAATAACGGGGAGGCTTTTGCTCCCAGAGACGCGACACCCATGCCTCATAGGCCGGTTTAACCTGAAGCCGGAATCCAGATGCAACCTGTTTCAATTCGAAGCCACTGTCGGTGTATTTTTCGGTTAGTTCGTGTAATGCCTTTCGGATATCGTCCTTACCCGGCTGTTCGAGGTCTCCAACGAATAAATCAAAAATACTATTAATCGACAGCGGCTTGTCGCTCGCAGCTAATAATGCTTCCAGTATGGGTTTCAGTCGTTCACTGTCCATTCTCTGTGCCACCTTCAGGATTTCGCTTTGACGTAAATGGGTGCATAGGACTCGCTTTGTACCATTTCTATCAGCGACTCTTTGATTAATTCGAGTATTGCCAGGAAACTGACGACGACACCCATGCGCCCCTCGCTGGCTTCGAAGAGGTCATAAAAAGGGGTAAATTCATCGGCCGATATTTTCTCCAGCACGCTGACCATGCGTTCTCTCACCGACAGCGGCTCGCGTTCGACATGATGACTGGCGAACTGCTCAGCGCGATTAACCACGTCACGAAACGCAGCTAGCAGGTCTTTGATCTGGACCTGCGGTAATGGCATATCGATTTCGAAGCTTGGAATTTCGATACTGGTTAAATGAATCTCGCGTTCGAGCCTGTCCAGTGCATCGAGGTCCTCGGCTGCTTTCTTGAATTGCTCGTATTCCTGCAGGCGTCGGATCAATTCGGCACGCGGATCGTCTTCATCGTCTGTCGAGACAGGCCGTGGCAGCAACATACGCGACTTTATCTCGGCCAGCATCGACGCCATCACCAGGTATTCGGCTGCGAGTTCAAGCTCAAGTTCGTCCATGAGGTGAATATATTCCATGTATTGTCGCGTAATCGCGGCAATCGGGATGTTCAGCACGTCGATATTTTGCCGCTTAATGAGATAAAGCAGTAAGTCCAGCGGGCCTTCGAAAGCTTCCAGGAATACCAGCAACGCATCGGGCGGGATATATAAATCCTGCGGAATAACCGTTAATGGTTCACCCTGAACCAGGGCGAATGGCATTTCTGACTGATTAGAGGCTGTGCTGGCAAAATTTTCCATCGAGCTTAACGCGAACTTAGCCCCATCACCTTACGAACTTCGATCATTGTATCCTGCGCGACGTCGCGAGCGGCTTCGCAGCCCTCGTTGATGATGCTATCGACACCGGAGAGATCACTCAGATAGTCCTTCACCCGAGCCTGGATAGGCTTTAACTCTTCGAGCACCGAATCGATAATATATTGCTTACAGTCGATGCAACCGATTGCGGCGGTTTTACAGCCTTCGGTAAGCTGCTGTTTGGTTTCTTCGTTGGTATAGACCTGGTGCAGTTGCCAGACCGGGCATTTTTCGGGGTCACCCGGGTCAGTGCGGCGCACGCGCGCCGGATCAGTCGGCATGGTTTTTATTTTCCTTTCGACTTCCTGCGGAGGTTCACGTAGGGCAATGGTATTACCGTAAGATTTAGACATCTTTTGACCATCGATGCCGGGCATTTTCGACGAAACAGTTAATAATGATTGCGGCTCGGGCAATATGATTCGGCCACCGCCTTCAAGATAACCCACCAGCCTTTCACGGTCACTCAAACTGATATTTTGCTGCGAATCGAGTAACGCCTTACCGATGGGTAGGGCTTCGGTATCACCCTGTTCCTGATAACGCTTACGCACGTCTTTATAGAGCTTGGCATTCTTCTTACCCATTTTCTTGATCGCA
>JAOUJX010000418.1 GCA_029882955.1 Gammaproteobacteria bacterium | reverse complement strand
GGACTCGTGAACAGCGCTGAAATAGGGCCTGTCCGGCTCCATTAATGCGATAGCATGTCTCAATACATTCATCCCGCTATTCGAGTCGTGTCCGTTAATGGCGGCAACCAGCCCCTTGCAGTCGGACAAAGAATATAGATTACTCCTGGCAGGGACGATGATGTGACTGGAATAATATTTACCATCGCAACCCGGCAGGTCAAACAAGGGTACACAAAGGGGAACCAGGTCGTCGCGTAAGAAATGCATGAGTGGATAACCGCAGGTGTGGCCAATCAACAAATCAGGGTTCCGCAACGACGTCAAGTCGCTATCAAAGTGAAGGGTGCTTTGGATATCTTCTTGTCCAGATATTTTTAAAAATTCATCAAACAAACCCTGCCAGGCTCTTCGTAGCGGATCGGTAAAGGCATACATGCCACAGGTAATAAATTGGTTCACATTGTTTACTTTAATCAACAAAAGTTATGACTAAACACATCGTCTACTTTAGTAGACAGAGAGTATTCGTCTGAAATACTATCACCGTCTTACATCTAGCGGTAGATCAGCATGAACCGAAGAAAAGGCCGTCGACGTAATCTTCCGGTCGAACAGTTGATTCATCCAGCAGCGCAACAGCTGTTTAATCCTTACTCGCCCATCGAAATACTCAGTAATAATGATCTTGACCTTATTCACGATGGTGCCATGCGTATTCTGGAAGAAATCGGCCTCGAAATTCTTAACGAATCTGCTCTGGCTTTATACGAGCAGGACGGCGCGCGCGTCGACTGGGATTTGCAACGGGTTTACCTGGATCGCAACCATGTCATGCAGCGACTGGAAACCGTGCCGGAGTGTTTTACCCTGCATGCGCGCAACCCAGAACGCAATCGGCTAATCGGTGGCAATGCGGTCAATTTTACGACAGTTGCCAGTGCGCCGAACAGTTCGGACCTTGAAGGCGGGAGGCGAACCGGTAATTTCGAGGACTATAGTAACTTCCTAAGGCTCGCACAGAGCTTCGATGTTATTGATTTTCTCAGCGGCTACCCGGTAGAGCCGGTCGATATTCACCCTGATAGTCGCCATCTGGATGCCTCATTGGCGGCTTTTACCCTGACCGACAAGGCATTTTCGTTGTATTGCCTTGGTGGTGGGCGAGTCGACGACGGTATCGAAATGACCGCGATAGCGCGTGGTGTAGACCGAGAAACTCTGAAAACTGAGCCCAGTATCATCACCGTGGTTAATACCAATTCTCCTTTGCGCGTCGATGGTCCGATGCTTGATGGCCTCATAGAAATGGCTGAAAATGGTCAGCCGACTATCGTCACACCATTTACGCTATCGGGTGCGATGTGCCCGATTACCCTTGCGGGCGCTCTGGCGCAGCAAACCGCCGAAGCGCTTGGAGTGATTATGCTTTCCCAGATTGTTAATCCCGGCACGCCTATGGTCTACGGTGGATTTACTTCGAATGCCGATATGCGTAGCGGCTCACCGGCATTCGGAACGCCTGAATACAGTAAAGCCGCCTTTGCCAGTGGCCAGCTTGCCCGGCGTTATAAAATTCCATTCAGGTCCTCGAATACCAATGCCTCAAATTGTGTCGACGCACAGGCAGCCTGGGAGTCGCAGATGTCGCTCTGGGGCGCAGTAATGGGTGGGGCACAGGTCATAAAACATGCAGCGGGCTGGCTCGAGGGCGGCCTTTGCGCCTCGTTCGAAAAATTCATTATCGATATCGATATGTTAGAGATGATGGTGAAAATCCTGCAACCGCTGGAAGTGAATGAAACCACATTGGCACTCGATGCCGTCAAAGAGGCTGGTCACGGTGGTCATTTCTTCGCCACCGCACATACGATAGCTAATTACACTACAGCTTTTCACCAACCAATGGTTTCCGACTGGAGCAACTTCGAAACCTGGAGCGAAAACGGTAGTCTTACTGCGTTCGAACGCGCTAATAAAATTTATCGACAGAAACTCAGGGAATACGCCCCCCCCGCCATCAAAGAAACGATTCGTTCAACGCTCGAAGCTTATGTCAACGAGCGCCGAGAGGAGATCCACCGCACATGAAACTTCAGGAGCGCGTGACTTTGTTTCAGGACCGTCTGCAACAGGTAATCGCCAGGACCGGACTCAACCGGTCGGCTTTCTCGGCCTCTATCGCCGTAGATCGGTCAACCCTGTCGCAGTTGCTGGCACCCGATAATGTGCGCTTACCGCGAGCGGATACGATTGCCTCAATAGCCGAGGTACACCAGGTCAGCATCGACTGGTTGTTAGGCCTGACCCAGCAGGGATCGCTCGAAGCCAATATCATGCCGGAGCAGTTTGCGGTGGATGATTATTCGACTTCGATATTCGACAAGAACCTTGAATGGCATCGCGAGGCCAGCGGCTATAAGGTGCGTTATATTCCTACCACTTTACCCGATCTGTTAAAAACCGAAGCCATCGCCGAACATGAATTCAATCGCTATGGTTCGGGTAAGGTCGACCAAAGTGTACGCGACAATCATTTGCGCCTGTTACAGCAACGCCATCCCGGTAGTGAACTGGAAACCTGTATGCCGATTCAGTCACTGGAATTATTTGCACTTGGACAGGGTGTCTGGCAAGGCCTTGCGGCTTCCCATCGCCGTACTCAACTTGAACGTATGATCGACCTCAACGATGAACTGTACCCCGGTTTTCGCTGGTTTTTATTCGATGGAAAACAAAGCTATTCTTCTTCAATGACAATTTTTGGACCAATGCGGGCCTCTTTGTTTCTGGGACATCTATACGTATTAGTCAATAGCCTCGAACATATTCGTAAACTCATCGAACGTTTTGATGACCTGATTCGCATCGCGATAGTTCATCCCCACGAAATCCAGAAAACACTGACAGCACTGCTGAAGCAATGCCGGTAGAAACCAACAGGTAATCAATATGAAAACTCATGCACAGGTAGTGGTCATCGGCGGCGGTGTTGTCGGTTGTAGTGTTATTTACCACCTCACCAAACTGGGCTGGAAAGATGTCGTCTTGATCGAACGCTCCGAACTCACTTCAGGTTCAACCTGGCATGCTGCGGGTGGCTTTCATACCTTAAATGCCGATACCAATATGGCAGCATTACAGGGCTATACCATCGGGCTTTACCGTGAGCTTGAAGAAATTACCGGGCAATCCTGTAGCCTGCACCACGTCGGCGGGATCACCCTGGCTGGCACGCCGGAACGTATGGATTTTCTTAAATCGGCACGCGCCATGCACCGTCACATGGGGCTGGACACCGAACTCGTGACCCCCGAGGAAATCCGTCAACTGAGTCCAATCACCAAT
>JAOUJX010000071.1 GCA_029882955.1 Gammaproteobacteria bacterium | reverse complement strand
TTCTTCCTGCTGGTACAACTCCAGTAAGGCTTCTTCCTGATCGAGCGCCTTGTTTAGTGTCATGCCTATTTCGAATGGCACCAGTTTGGCGATGCGATCGACGAAACCATAGGGGTGAGCCATGACACGCCCGACATCACGGATAACCGCTTTTGCTGCCATGGTGCCATAGGTGATGATCTGCGATACCTGATTACGTCCGTAGTGATCTGCGACGTACTCGATGACTTCGTCGCGACGATCCATACAGAAGTCGACGTCAAAATCCGGCATGGAAACCCGCTCCGGGTTTAGAAATCGTTCGAATAGCAATTCATATTCAAGCGGATCGAGATCGGTAATTTTAAGCGCATAGGCGACCAGCGACCCAGCGCCCGAGCCACGTCCCGGTCCCACCGGTATGGCGTGCTGCTTGGCCCACTCGATGAAGTCCATGACGATGAGAAAGTACCCGGGAAACCCCATCTGGATGATGACGTCGAGTTCCAGGTTTAGCCTTTCAATATATGGCTGATGATCGATCGTTTCGCCTTCGGGACATTGTTCCTGCAGAAATTCGAGCCGCTTATGTAGTCCCTGTTCGGAAACGAGGCGAAAGAAGCTGTTAACGTCATGGCCTTCGGGTACGGGATAGTCGGGTAAAAAGTTTTCACCCAGATTGAGCCGCACGTTACAGGCTTTGGCGATATTGACGGTATTTTCAATCGCTTCAGGGATATCGGCAAATAACGCGACCATTTCGTCTGCGCTGCGCAGGTACTGCTGATCCGAATAGGTTTTAGGGCGACGTTGGTCGTCCAGCGTGAAGCCGCTGCATATACACACTCTCACCTCGTGAGCCTCAAAGTCACTGCTATCCATGAAACGAACATCATTGGTAGCGACTACCGGTACCTGGAAACGCCGGGAGAAATCGACCGCCTGTGCGATATAGGCTTCTTCCTGCGGGCGCCCGGTGCGTTGTAGCTCAAGGAAAAAACGACCCTCAAAAACACCCCGCCATTTAGACAGGTATTCTTCAGCGAGAGCAGGCTTGTGCGATTTAATCGCCATACCGATATCGCCTTCAAGCCCGGCTGATAAAGCAATTAGCCCTGAGCTCGATTCCGACAACCAGTCAATATCAATGGTCGGACGATCAGCGAGCTGGCCATCCTGAAACGAACGCGAAATTAATTGCTTTAGATTCAAATAACCGCTGTCATCCATACATAGCAATACCAGCCGACTCAATGTCTCTTTCCGATCGCCGTGATGAACCCAGACATCGGCGCCGAATATCGGTTTGATGCCGTTGTTTGTGGCAATCTTGAAAAGCTTGACCATGGCAAACAGGTTCGACAGATCGGTGAGTGCCACCGCAGCCATCCCTCTTTTTCTGGTTTCGGCGATTAGTGGTTTCAGCCGTATCGTGCTGTCCTGCAGAGAAAACTCTGAATGCAAATGCAGGTGAACAAATTGATTACTCATTTAACAGACTTCCCTGACCGGTTTAAAGCTCATGCGGTGTACAGGACAGGCACCGTGCTGTTTCAATAATTCCCGGTGTAAAGCAGTCGGGTAACCCTTATGGCGAGCAAATTCGTATTGAGGGTACAGCGAGTCTAATTCCAACATTTGCCGATCACGGTACTCCTTAGCCAGAATCGATGCCGCCGATATACATGGCTCGGTAAGATCACCTTTAATGATGGCCTGCATCTCGATCCCTTGCAAATCGGGTAATCGATTGCCGTCAATCAGAACCAGCTGAGGCTGATAGTTTAATTCCTGTACTGCTCGCTTCATCGCTAACATACTGGCCTGCAGTATATTGATTTCGTCTATTTCTTGATGACTAGCTTCCGCAATTGACCAGGCGAGAGCCTTTTCCTTGATTAGCATTTCCAGTTCCCGGCGTTGACCTGGAGACAGTCGTTTCGAATCGGTCAACCCCGGTATCGAATTGGCATCTTTTAAAATAACGGCGGCTGCCACCACAGAACCAGCCAGAGGCCCTCTACCCGCCTCGTCAACACCCGCTATAAGCTTAGCAATTGGTGGTTCATACATATATAATACGCCGTTTATTTTTCACTGCTTTCACTATGTCTAATTTACTCAAAGTCGCTGTTGTCGGCGCCGGTCACCTCGGCAAGTGGCATGCGGATAAATACGCCGCCTGCGACGATTGTGAACTCGTTGCAGTGGTTGACAGCGATATCGAAGTCGCTAAGAAGGTTGCAGATAAACATAGTGTGCAGGCCTTCACGGATTACCATGAAATTCTGCCATTAGTCGATGCTGTCAGTCTCGTCGTGCCGACCAGCCTGCATTATAAAATCGCGCGCGAGATACTGGAAGCAGGAATTCACTGTTTAATCGAAAAACCTATTACCGAAACAGTTGAAGAAGCCGAAAAGCTTATCGAAATTGCGCGGCACCAGCAGGTCGTCTTACAGGTTGGGCATATCGAGCGCTTTAATAGTGTAATGATTGGCGTCGAAGAAGAGTTAGCCGAACCGCAATTTATCGAGTCGACTCGTCTGGCGCCATTCAATCCGCGAGCCACTGACGTCAGTGTCATCCTCGACTTAATGATTCACGATATCGATATCATTCTCGAACTGGTCAATAGCCCTATTAGTCATATTTCTGCCAGTGGCCTGTCGGTCATTTCGGATACAATTGATATTGCTAACGCTCGCATTGAATTCGAAAACGGCTGCGTCGCCAATGTCACCGCTAACCGCATCAGCCAGAAAAGCGAGCGAAAACTACGCATCTTCCACAAAGACGCTTATCTGTCGGCTGACTTCCAGAATAAAATAGTCGCCATCAACCGCAAAGGCAAAACCAATAACGAGGCCGGCTTCAAAAATGTCGATCATTACGAACGACAATTCGAAGATAACGATGCGTTAAACCTGGAAGTACTCGACTTCGTCAACGCGGTTAATTGCGGCGGTCAGCCTCGGGTCGATGGTGCGGCCGGTAAACGGGCACTGGAAACCGCATTCAAAATTACGTCATTAATTACGAGAAATCTATGAGCATCCCCATGGTTGACCTGAAGGGTCAATACGAAGCACTTAAACCTGAAATCGACGCAGCCATAATCCAGGCGCTGGGCGAAACACGCTATATACTCGGCCCGAATGTTCAGGCCTTCGAGAAAGAAGCCGCTGATTATCTCGGCGTGAAGCACGCGTTAGGCTGCGCTAATGGCACCGATGCGTTACAGCTTGGCCTGCTGGCGGCTGGTATCCAGCCCGGTGATGAAGTCATAACCACGGCGTTCACTTTTATCGCCACAGCAGAGGCTATCCGCTATGTTGGAGCCACACCGATTTTTGTCGATATTTTACCCGACAGCCTGAATATAGACCCGGATGCGATCAAGGCAGCTATTACCGATAAAACACGCGCCATTATTCCAGTACACCTGTTTGGCCAACCCGCTGACATGGTTGAAATCATGCGCATCGCCAAAGACCACGACCTGAAAATTATCGAAGATTGCGCACAGTCTTTTGGTAGCCGTTATCACGATCAAATGACGGGTAGCTTTGGCACTGCCGGTACTTTCAGTTTTTTCCCCAGCAAGAACCTGGGCTGTTTCGGCGATGGCGGTCTGGTGTCGACAAATGACGATGCAGTAGCCGATACTATTCGTATGTATCGCAACCACGGTAGTAGCAAGCAGTATTATCACGACGTGATCGGTTATAATAGTCGCCTTGATGAGCTGCAGGCCGTTATTTTACGAATCAAGCTCAAGCATATCGACAACTACAACAGTAACCGGCTGCGAGTAGCAAAAACCTATAATCGACTGCTGGAGAATAGTCGATTCAGTACACCCTCGATTGCCGATGACCGGGATCACATTTTTCATCAATATACCGTGTTATGCGATGGACGTGATTCGGTTCGTGAGCATGTACTATCAAAAGATGTCTCCTGTGCGGTTTATTACCCGGTGCCATTGCATCAACAAATGGCATTTGCTGATACCCCGCAGCCGACCTTACCCGTGACCGAAGCAACATCCAGTCGCTGCCTGTCATTCCCGGTTTTTCCCGAAATGACCGAGCAACAGGTAGAAACCGTTTGCGAAGCCATTCTGAGCGCCTGATGGCTACACCGCATGTCATGATTCTCGCGGGCGAAGCTTCGGGGGATGCCCACGCAGCCGAGTTCGTCGAGCAGTTATACCAGCTATGCCCGGATATCAAACTAACGGGTATGGGTAGCCACAGCATGCGTAAAGCGGGTGTGGAACTGATATACGATTCAGCGAAAATTGCCGTGGTAGGCCTGGTCGAAGTGATCAAACACTGGGGGGATATTAAGCACGCCATGAACCGGGTAAAAGCGGCACTGGAAGATAACAAACCCGATTTACTGGTGCTGGTCGATTACCCTGAATTTAATTTGAAGATGGCACGGCACGCACGTAACCTGGGTATTAAGGTATTGTTTTATGTCAGCCCTCAGATATGGGCCTGGCGTCCAAAACGCATCCATAAAATTGGCCGTTTAATCGATCACATGGCCGTTATCTTTAAATTCGAAACCGAGTATTACCAGCGTGCCGGTATTCCGGTAAGCTTTGTCGGCAACCCTCTGGTCGACAAGGTTAAATGCAGCAGGCCCGTCAACGAACTGCGCCAGCAACTTGGTATCGAGCCTGACACACAGGTCGTCGGATTGCTACCCGGTAGCCGAAATAGTGAAATCGCCAGGCTATTACCGCTCATGTTCGAAACCGCGAAGTTAATGCAGCAGCGTAACCCAGCGTTACAGTTCATTATGCCGGTAGCTAATACGCTGGATTACGACGCCCTTGAACAGCAATGCCGGCAGTCTGGTTTAAAAATCATACTTACAAAAGATAATATTTACGATGTCATCCCCTGTTGTGATGCAATAGTTTCCTGCTCCGGTACGGTAACGCTGGAAATCGCGCTACTCGAAATACCGATGTGTATTATTTACAAGATGTCCTGGCTGTCGTATCAGATTATGAGTCGCCTGATTAACATACCGAATATCGGCCTGGCCAATATTGTGGCTAATCGACGGGTAGTAACCGAGCTACTACAGGATGATGCGACCGCCGAGAATGTCAGTACAGAATTGTTCAAGATTTTAGATGACAGCGAATATCGAAGCCAGATAAAAAAGGGCCTGGCCGATGTAAGAGCCAATCTGGGTAAAGGCCATGGTGCAGAAAATATGGCCAGGCTTGTGCTATCGTTCGTAGAAAAAAAATAAATAATTAATATCTGTAGGAGTAAAATCAATGGGTATCTTTAACGCACAATCAGAAGGTATCACCATGAGTGGCGGTGGCCTGTATTCTCTGGCGACCGTGGGTGCCAAACATGTTATCGATGCGGCCACGCCCCTGGTGTTAGACGCGATTAATGCACTGCCAGAGTCGAGTTTAAAAACCGGTTTCACCCTGTCCGATATGGGTTGCGCCGATGCAGGCACATCACTCAGCATGATTACCTCTGCTATCGAAACCGTTAATCAACGGGTGCCTGATTTGCCCGTTTCGATTGTCTATACCGACCAGCCACGCAACGACTTCAATGCGCTGATTACCAATGTGTATGGCCTGGGTCCGTTTGAAACTTATCTGGATGATCGTAAAAACATTTTCCCGCTGGTATCCGGCACTTCTTTTTATCGACAGATAATACCGGCCGAATCGTTGAATATAGGCTTCTCCGCCACCGCGATGCACTGGCTCAGTCAGAAAGTTTGTAACATTTCAAACCATGTACAGGCGGTTGGCGCCAAAGGCGAAGAACTCCAGGTTTTTCGCCAACAGGCTCATAAAGACTGGCGCCAAATATTGATACATCGCGCCCGTGAGCTAAAACCGGGCGGTAAACTGGTGCTTATTAATTTTGGAACTGATGAACAGGGCCGGTACCTGGGCAACACCGGTGGCGTTAATATGTTTGATACCTTCAACCAGATCTGGCAATCCTTTGTTGACGATAAACGTGTTAGTCAGGAGGAATACCAGAACATGACGCTACCGCAATATTATAATTCGGTTGAAGAATTTTCAGCGCCACTGCTCAAATCCGATGAAGCCGTCTATCAGGCGGGCCTGCGCCTCGATCACATCGACACACGTATCGTCAAATGTCCCTACGCCGAAGATTTTAAATTGCACGGTGATTCAATTCGCTTCGCCAGAGAATATATCCCCACCATCCGTAGCTGGAACGAGAGTATATTTTTTAATGGCTTATCCAGCGACCGGCCACTAAAAGAACGTCGAGAGTTAATCGAAGACTATTATGGTACTTATCGGACCATGGTAGAAAATAATCCTGAAGGGCATGGCATGGATTATGTACATGCTTATACGATTATATCCAAAGTCGAATAAATCAGCTTTCTACCTCATACCCTGCTTTTATCCAGTCGGGCATTCCGCTATGACTCACACAATAGAGATGCTCCATGCCCTGGAAGCTGAGATTGGTAAACGTAGTCTGTGCACGACGACCGGAGCGACAGTAAATGTAAACCTTATCGTAGGTGTTAATCTTGCCGATATTGTCATTTTCGCTACCTAGCGGAATGTTCAGGCTGCCTGGAACGTGACCTTTGGCGAATTCTTCTGGCGTCCGGTTGTCCATGATCAGACAGTTTTCGGGTAGCTTTTGCCAGACCTGGTGTAAATCGTTCATAGTGAATTCATGCTGTAGATAACGTTTCGGGTCGTAGTTAATCCCGACACTGATATTGGCGGGTACGGCTTCGTTGATCTTCTTCGGCATGTCGAGGTTGAGATTATTCATTAAGTCAACAAATGACTCTTTACTGCGACTGTTACCCAGTCGTGGATTCCATTTTTTTTCTTCGCCAATCGTAGAAGATGTCTGGCCATTGTAATCATGACCTGGATAGACAATTGTTTCATCGCTCAGGGTAAATAGTTTCTTGGTGATGCTATCGTATAACGTCGCCGGATCGCCTTCCTGAAAGTCGGTTCTGCCACATCCACGAATGAGTAAGGTATCGCCGGTGAACAACCTGCCGTCGGCGAAGAAGCTGGTACAGGCAGAAGTATGCCCCGGTGTCGCAATAGCTCGGATACTAAAATGTCCAAGCGGCAAAGATTCGCCGTCTTTAATAGCGATATCAATCGCCGGAATTCCAGAAGCTTCGCCGAATACTATTCTGGCCCCCGTATTCTGACGAATTTTACCTGATGAAGTCACATGATCGGCATGAGCGTGGGTTTCGATGGTATAGAGTAATTCCAGCCCCAGCTCGTTAATCAACTGCATATCGCGTTCGAACAACTCCCGCACCGGGTCAATTATTGCGGCTTCACGAGTCGACGGATCGATTAATAAATAGCTGTAGGTACAGCTTTCACGGTCATAAAGCTGCTTTACCGTTAGGGATGTTTGAGTGGTGGGAAGGGTCATTATTTTTTCGATAATTAAAAGTTTAACATTATGGCGTCGATGCGGTCATCCAGTCTAGATTTTTTGCCGGGTTCCGATATTATTCCGCCCTATGAATATTGATAAGATCCCCTTCCAGGAATTGATACTAGACCAGCATTTAGTCATGTTCTCGGTGTTATTTTTCGTGGTATTACTGATGTTACTTAACTGGAAGAAACTACACCGGGCCTGGAGGGAATGGGGTACTTACCGCTGTCTGAATAGAATCGGTATAAAACAACGCAGAAACGTCATTTGCCCGGACGGGCTCGATGGCGAATTTATTCTTGATCGGCTCGTCATGCTGCCGAACGCATTATTATTAATCAATTTTAAGCGCTATTCCGGCAACATATACTGCGCAGAACGTATTTCAGAGTGGACACAGGTTGTCGAGCAAAAAAGCTATAAGTTCGAAAATCCTTTATTCGACCTCAACCATCAGTTAACGACTCTAAGGCAAATAGTCCCCGAAAGCAAAATCGACGGCTATTTGTTTTTCGATCATAGCGCCCAATTCCCAAAAGGTCATCCCGATTCGATATTACACCCCCACAACATCCCGAAGGAGTTTTTACGTGAGAACTGCGCCGAACCGGAGCCAGCTGTATTGAAGAGCTGGGAGTTATTATCAGAACTACCGGTTAGTAATCAGGGCAGTCGGGCGTCTGGTTTAAAAACTTGAAATATTTTTCCATAAAGCACAGAATGACTGGGTTGTGGTAAGGCTCCTAGCCTGCATTTGAATGCAAAACCACACAGATTTTAAAACTCTCTAATCATAAAATAAACCTACGGAGACTGTTAATAATGAAACGTCGTGATGTTTTAAAAGGTGGTGTAGCCGCCGCTCTCGCAACCGGAACCGCTGCTGTATCGGCACCTGCGATTGCTGCTAAAAAAGTCGAAATTACCATGGTTTCGACCTGGCCACGAGACTTTCCTGGTCTCGGTACGGGTGCCCAGCGTTTCGGTGAAAGATTAACCGCTATGACTGATGGCCGTATTAAGGTCAATTATTTCGCCGCCGGTGAGCGGGTCAAAGCATTCGATTCTTTCGATGAAGTCGCTTCAGGTAACGCTCAAATGTACCACGGCGCAGATTACTACTGGAAAGGTAAGCACCCGGGTTGGGCTTACTTTACAGCCGTCCCGTTTGGCATGTCTTATACCGAAATTGGCGCCTGGATGAATTTCGGCGGTGGTCAGGAATTACACGACGAACTCGCAGCGGGCTACGGCCTCAAATGTTTGCCCTGCGGTAACACCGGGGTACAGATGGGTGGCTGGTTCCGCAAAGAAATGAATTCAGCTTCGGACTTCAAAGGTCTGAAGATGCGTATGCCCGGTCTTGGTGGCGACGTAATCGCCAAGCTGGGTGCATCTCCGGTATCTCTACCGGGCGGTCAGATCTACGAAAACCTGGTATCAGGCGCAATTGATGCGACGGAATGGGTAGGCCCCTGGAATGACAGTTTCATGAAATTCTACGAAGCGGCTAAATATTACTACTATCCAGGTATGCACGAACCGGCAGCTCAGTTATCTCTCGGTATGAACAAGAAATTCTGGGATGGCCTGTCAAAAGCTGATCAAACTATTATCAAAGCTGCAGCCGAGACCGAAAACTCAATCATGATGTCCGAATACAACGCAAAAAATGGCGCCTCTCTGGCCAAACTGATTTCTGATCAGGGCGTTAAATTGCGAAGCTTTAATGACGACATCTACGATAGTTTCGGCGATGCCGCGGCGGAAGTATTTGAAGAAGTCCAGCAACACAGTCCCTTAGCTAAGAAAATCCACCAGAGCTTCCTCAAATCACGTAATGAAGTCGGTGCCTGGGCCAAGATCTCAGATCAGGCCTACGTCCAGCAACGCAATCGCGTACTTGGGCTGTAGAATCATCTTTTAAACCGGATAATAACGGAGTCTACGGGCTCCGTTTTCGTTCGCATCCGAAATCATTTCAAGCCTATGCATCGAATTAATACTTCAATAGTTGCTCGCTCTCTCGCCTATATGATGGTTAGTGGTGTGTTCCTGTATCTATTCAACAATTACCTGGTGTACTGGCAGGAGCTACCGGGAACCTTCGATCTATTTTCGCACTA
The DNA here is from genome assembly GCA_029882955.1 of Gammaproteobacteria bacterium. Classification (GTDB taxonomy): domain Bacteria; phylum Pseudomonadota; class Gammaproteobacteria. The sequence goes on along the minus strand of JAOUJX010000071.1, from coordinate 3,490 downwards.
TGGTTATTTCGGGCTTGAACCATTGAGTAATCAGTTGAACGATCATCAGATTTTCCAGGCATGGACGCAGCTCATAGTTTACCTGATGACATTATCACTGGGCGTGGCCTACAGCGCCCTGACTCCTGATCGAAGCATGGAAGATGACTCGATACGCTTTGCTCAGTTAGCCGCTTATATCATTCGATTCTCGTTCTGGTGGGTATTTCTGGTCGGTTTTGCTGATATGGTGATATCTTTTCTGCGAGTCGAGAATTTTCTTGAGTTCTGGGTTGGTGAAACCCTGACACAGCAACTCGGTCGCCCTATCTTCCGAGGCACCTATGTACATTATCCGCTTATTGTCCTGTCGTTGGTCATTGCTTTTCGTTTTAAGAATGTTAATTTTTCCTGGCTGGCTTTAATGGTGGTATTGTCCGAATTTCTTATCGTCATCACACGTTTTGTATTTTCTTACGAACAAGCCTATATGGGAGACCTGGTACGCTTCTGGTATGCCGCCCTATTTCTGTTTGCCAGTGCCCATACATTGGTTGAAGAAGGTCACGTACGCGTCGATGTACTATACGCAGGCTTCGGTCGCCGCAAAAAAGCCTGGTTCGACTCGATTGGCTCCGCCTTCTTTGGTATTCCTCTTTGTTGGGTAATACTCATGCAGGGTATGGGTGGCCGCGGCAATAGCATTAATAGTCCGTTACTCAGTTTCGAAGTCTCACAAAGCGGCTATGGTATGTACGTCAAATACCTGATGGCAGCATTTTTGATTGTCTACTCCGTCTCGATGATGATTCAATTCGTCAGCTATCTGTTATTTAACATCTCACAGTTATCCGGCTCGAAAAATATCGAAGATCAACCCAGTTACAAAGAACTGGTTAACGCAGAAAAGGTCAGCTAACCGTGGAATTGTATTTTCTTATCCTACTTGTCCTGATCATGGTGTTCGCACTGACATCGGGTTTTCCGGTTGCATTTTCGTTACCGGGTGCAGCCATTATCACAATTACCCTTGCAGCTCTTTGTGGCTACCTGTTCGAAGGCAATACCGATGCATATTTTGTGCTAGGGGGTCCGAATCAATGGCTTAGCGCCGGAGTTACCAATTTTCGAAGTCTCTACTGGGTCGTTGAACGCGATACGTTGATCGCCATCCCTCTGTTTATATTTATGGGTATCATGTTACAGCGTTCCAAGATCGCTGAGGATTTACTCGTCGCAATGGCTCAATTATTTGGCCCCATTCCCGGCGGCCTCGGCATTTCAGTTATTTTTGTTGGTGCACTATTGGCCGCAACCACAGGAATAGTCGGCGCGACCGTCATTGCGATGGGACTTATTTCTCTACCGGCGATGCTGCGTAACAATTATTCCAAATCTCTCGCCTGCGGTACCATTTGTGCCTCTGGTACTCTAGGGCAAATAATCCCGCCATCGATTGTCCTGATTATTTTGGCCGATCAGCTCTCCAGCGCGGCCGACCAGGCTGCGACTGCACGTAAAGCCGAATATAAGGAAGCCACGGGACAGTTTTCGATGCCTGGGGATTTCGACGTAATCAGCGCTAGCGCTGGCGATATGTTCATGGGTGCCTTCATTCCGGGAATGATCCTGGTCGGTCTCTACATGGGCTATATTCTGATATCGGCGTTGGTCAATCCTAAAAAAGCACCTCCTGTACCCTTTGAAGGTGAATACGATCGTAAATTTGTAGCCCGAATTCTAGTAGCATTGATTCCGCCTCTAACACTTATTTTCATCGTACTTGGATCAATCATTCTGGGTGTTGCTACTGTTAATCAGGCTGGCGCTATCGGCGCTATCGGCGCCATGATCATGGGTAGTTACCGATTGATGGAAGGTAAGCCGAGAGCCTATTATCCCGCAGCCATCGCTATCACTTCTGTGGTCTCTATCATTATTCTGCTCAACCTTTTTGATCTCAACATTAAAAACATTACTAATAGCTACGATGCTATAGGTATCGCTCTAGCTTGCATCGCTGCTATAGCATTAATTATTTCTGTTATCTGGGCAGCCATACGCGCGCATCGAATCGACGACACCTTAAATGGCGTTATGATGGAGACCGCGAAAACCACATCCATGGTATTTATCATTTTACTGGGTGCTGCCATGCTCACCTCTGCGTTTCGAGCATTCGGGGGCGAAGAACTGGTTAAGGAATATTTAACCAGTTTACCGGGGGGATTCTGGACACAATTTATCGTCGTCATGGCTGTCATTTTCTTTTTAGGCTTCTTTTTGGACTTTCTTGAAATTGCCGTGGTGGTCGTACCCATCGTCGCTCCGATATTGCTAGCGGACCCCGGGGCAAACGTTACAGCAGTCTGGTTTGGGGTCATGGTTGGTCTAAATATACAGACCTCATTCCTGACACCGCCTTTTGGTTTTTCATTATTTTATTTACGTGGTGTCGCTCCCCCTTCTGTACGCACTTTGCAAATATATAAAGGCGCTTCGGCATTCATCGGGCTGCAACTGCTTGGCCTCGTAATCGCTGGTGCTTTTCCGAGTCTGGTGAATTATCTGCCTAACAAAACCCACCTCACTTCGGATACAGCCCCGCCACCGAGCAATCCGAAGTTACAGGAGTGCCTGGAGAATTATGTTTTTGCTGAATATGATCTTCAGAAAAACTCGATTGAAGCCAGCATAGAATTGATACAAACCGCGAATATTTCATATTTACCAGACGAATATCAGGATCGTCTCAATCAAAGTTATGCCAATGCCGGCAAGAGTTTTGCCATGATTGATGAAATTCGAGTTAACGCTGTAAAACTCGAAGAATATTCGATTGAATATCGACCTCTGCACATTCAGGTTAGAGCGATACAGAAGAACATGCGGCGCATAGAAAAAAGTATTAAGAATCTGCAGGAACAGAAGCAACGATTAAGCTTTGATGAAAACTCTTCCGAGGCAGATGCCCGCCAATTCGAATCAAAAATAGTCAAACTGGAATCCGAATACAACTTGCTAGCCACTCAAATTCCCGACCACTGGCAATCGGCACACGATAAATTCGATCAGCTAGCCAAGGCAACCACAAAAGCGAGACGTAATTACCGGCAAACCGTTGATGAAGCCTATGAAACGATTGTTACCATGCGGCGAATGCTATCAGAGAGTAAACTGCTGGAAGAAAAAATGGCCAAAATTTTGCCTTTGGTTGATACAGTTCGCGAGCAAGCCCCCAAAGAAGCGATGGACTCGATCAAAGCAGTAGCGGCTGAACTGGACTCTTTGACTGAGATGCATCGGGTAAAATCTAAACTTTCGAAGGCCAGACGCGCACTGCGAGGTAATAATCCAGATGCTGAGAAGGCAATCGAGCAAATTACTCAAGCAGCGAACCTGATGCAAACTGAAATTAACTGGCATAACCGGGCAGAAAAAGAACTATCCGACGAACTCGAGTCCTTCGACAATGCTATCGCCAGAACTATCGGAATGCGCATGCAAGAGC
>JAOUJX010000416.1 GCA_029882955.1 Gammaproteobacteria bacterium | reverse complement strand
CAACCGCAACCTGATCGATGCCATGCCGATGATTCTTACCAGCAGGTTTCCGGCCCTGGAAGCGGCCAGGGTCAATGCGCAAATGGAGTTCGACCGTAGCTTCCGTACCATCGTCAGGGAAGAGGCCTACGCGGGCAAGAAGGTGGTGTTGATTTCGGGTATCCATATCGATGTATCACCCCTCCCGGGGCAGATCTTTCCGCTAACCAAATTTGTGCCCTGGGCCGCCTATATCCAGCGCGAATCGGGCGAGGGCTATACCCTCGAACAGAATGAGTTATATGGCGTACTGCAGCAGCAAAGCCCGGACAACCCGGATAAGATAGACCTGACTGAAGCCATCAACAGCATGAAGCAGGAGGCAGAGATTCGGATTAAAGTGGATGGAGATTGAGGCTTATTTTACTCAGATTGACTGCCAAACTCTGCGGCCAGCGATTCGACAATGCCCCTGATAATGCCAATAAACCGATCCGTCCCGGCCTGGTTTTTTTCCCGACGACAGGCATTTAAACCAGACAGCGCTATATTATAGGCCGCGTGGTAATTGCCTTTGTCGACAAAATCTTGAATCTCTCTTGCTTCGGCATCGATATCCATGTTTAGACCTCGATATTTTTCTATTGAATGACACAGACAGACTGCCATTGTTGGGCTTTGTTTTCAATTGCCTGTTATTTGATCTGGGGGTGGTATTTACTAAATAGGTATACAGTCTACAGAATTCCGATACTATTCGCTTCAGTAAGCGCCATTCTGGTCTGAATTCTGTATTTGTTTTTAAAGTTAAATTTTTGGAAGTTACTGTGACAAAAACCATTATCTGGATTATTACGATTCTTTTGATTGGCTACTATTTTATGCGTAATTCAGGTGGCGCCAAACCGGAAGAGGTTGCGGCAAACAAGAAAGCCGGCGCTGAGTATATGGAAACCAATAAAACGGCAAAGGGGGTGAAAACCACAAGCTCTGGTCTGCAGTACCTGGTGCTCCAGGAGGGTGCGGGTACGAAACATCCTTCGGCGACCGATCAGGTCAAGGTGCACTATGAGGGCAAGCTACTGGATGGCACTGTGTTTGATAGTTCCGTGGAGCGTGGTAAACCGATTTCCTTTGGTTTGAATCAGGTGATCAAGGGCTGGACCGAAGGCGTGCAACTGATGGTCGTAGGGGAGACGGCGCGTTTAATTATTCCGCCGGAACTAGCTTACGGTGATAAAGGCACAGGGCGTGATATTCCGGGTGGTGCCACGCTGATTTTTGAAGTAGAACTGCTGGGTATTAACGAATGATTATTCCCCATACCGACATTGCCCCCGGCACTCTCTACGCATTGATTGAAGAATTCGTCACTCGAGACGGCACTGACTACGGCGACATCGAAACAAGTACCGCAACAAAAGTTCAGCAGGTAATGAACCAGCTGGAACGCAAAGACGTTTTTATCACTTACAGTGAAGAATATGAAACTTGTACCATAAAAACTAAGGAGACATTTGGGGCGGGTTAGGTTCTCTGAGAGTGAAGAGAGTTATTGACTGCTTTGATTCCCCGTCAACTATCCCGCGATGTAATCTCGATCAGGTGGTAACCAAACTGAGTTTCTACCGGGCCGTGAACCTCACCGACGGCCTCGTTGAAAACTACTGTATCGAACTCGGGTACCATCTGTCCTGGCGAGAATGAGCCAAGGTCACCGCCTTGTTTCCCAGAGGGACACTGGGAATGGGCTGAAGCGATTTCAGCAAAATCAGCACCATCGATAATTTGCTGTTTCAGGTTATTACATTCTTCTTCGGAGCTCACCAGGATGTGACGTGCGTTGGCTTTAGCCATTTTGAATTTCCTCTTTTTAGTGATAAGCACGAAAGACTGACTTGCGTGCAGGGTAAATATCCGATTGCCTAACCCATGCCGGGCTTCCATATCCCGACCTCCGCTTGCGGCGGAGCTGCGTACATTTGCTGAGCAATGTCGTCAGCTACATGGCGAGTAAACGCAAACAGATTCTCCAGGATTTCCTCTTTTTGCGATTCCGGCACATCCTGCTCACCGAGCAGACATCCGACCACCGCACACAAATACTGCGAGGCCACACCCGGATCTTGTGCGCTTGCATCGTGTTGTATCAAAAATTGGTGCATTTGGCTGACCAGTTGGGTCGACAATTTAAGTTGGCTCATTACAGTGTTCGGAAGTTGGATTAAACGGCGCATTGTACACGAAGGCCGCTGATTATTAGCTGTAAAACGAGAAGGGATTTGGATGAGCTTGATTGGCTGGTTGTTATTTAAAAATTAGATAGTGAAGGGATCGAGGGGGAGTTCTGGTGGGGAGTTTTTTAATTGTTATGGGAGTTGGATTTTGTTTTCCCAGGATATGGATTTTGCAGATTCAAAAATTCAAGACGAGGGGAACCTTAACCTGCCCCTTTTATTCATAACTATGGCTATTGACTTGGAAACGGCTCATATGTGTTAGCTGCAATTCCCCCAACAAATATGACAGAAGCTGCTTTATTCGTTGTTGCGTTTAAAGGCTCTAGAATTTCATTGATCTTAAAGCCGTTATGTAGAAACAAATTCTTCCAGGATTCTAGCGTCCTAAAATACCACGGCGCAGGATTTGTAAAACTGTCGCTAAATCCTTCCCATGAGCCCTTTCTCCAGCCATCTATATATTTAAAGTCGCCACATGCAGTAACGGGATGAATAGTTTGGACAATGAAAAAACCATTGTTATTTAACATGCATGATATGTATTTAAAGATAGCATTGACTGATTCTTTTCCTAGCAAAGAAAAGTTACAAACAATTATATCGAATTTTTCTTTTATGGCACCTTCGATTAAATCATCGTACGATATAACCTTAAATATACCACCACCTTCTTCTGTGGCGGATGCCACTAGTTCAGGTATGGCATCTATACCCAGAACGTTAATACCTGTTTTATTTAATTCTCTAGCCAGCCACCCTTCACCACAACCTATGTCTAGTACGGTTTTTGGTGATTTCTGTAAGATGGTTTCGATAATTGCTTTATTTGTGATTTGTATTCTACTTTCTATTTCATTTTCTCTAATTGCAGTAACCCATGGCTTTGCATTATCTAGCCATGAATCCACTATGTTTTTATCGGAGTATGTCATTTTGTTTTTAAGCTGCTAATGAATAAGGAGACGCTACCCGAATGGTACTTACTTAAAGGCTGGAAATCCTGTTTTTGTCATTCCGGCCTCCGAGCCGGAATCCATTGAAGCATGTTTACTGTAAGCTCTGGAGCCTCTTTGTAATGGGTACCGGATCGGAGTCCGGTACGACGGCGACCATTTTAGTGCTTAAGTA
>JAOUJX010000415.1 GCA_029882955.1 Gammaproteobacteria bacterium | reverse complement strand
GATCTGGAAAACCAGCTTAAAGCGCTGGGTTGCCCAAAAATAAATCTGCTGGTTCGCAATACTAATATTGATGTGATCGAGTTTTATCAGTCCCTTGGCTATACCGTCGATGCTTCGGTAAGCCTGGGCAAGCGTCTTATTCCTGATAATTAAGCTATTGTTTTTTTCACGCAACATTTTAATCGCACTATGTGCAACGGTAGTATCGTTTAGCACCCTTTATATCCCGCAGCCTATGCTGCCGTTACTGGCTGATATTTTTGCAATATCGCCAGGACAGGCAGGATTATTGATAACGGCGACTTTTTTGCCTTTGGGACTGGCTCCGGTTGTTTACGGTTATTTTCTACAGGCGATCCCGGCGCGATTGATGTTAATCGTGGCTATGACTTTGTTAATGCTCGATCAACTGGCTTTTTATTTTGCTAGTGAATACTGGCATTTACTTTTACTTCGAAGCATCCAGGGGCTGATTTTACCTGCGGTATTCACCGCGCTGATGACCTATTGTGCCAGCATGTCATCACCGGTTAACGTGCGTCGTACCATGGGCTTATATATCGGCGCTACGATACTGGGTGGTTTTATTGGTCGTGCGATAGGTGGATTCTTTGCGACAGGGTTTGCCTGGTATACGGCCTATGTTGTAATGGGCTTTGTAATGTTATTACCGTTATTTTTAATGCGTTTCGCCAGTGCTGATGCAGAAATTAGTTTCCAGCGACTGGACATACGCAGTATTTCCCGGGTCATGGCTGAGCGAAATTTTCGTTATGTCTTTCTGGTTTTGTCCTCGGTTTTTTTCGTCTATGCGAGTATTTTAAATTTAATACCATTTCGTTTACTTGAAATCGATGCTTCGGTATCTCCGTTTTTTATCTCCGCGCTTTACACCGGTTATCTGATCGGCATTCCGATCGCGTTTTATTCTGAAGCGCTATCAAAATTCCTGGGTGATGATCGTCGCGGCCTGATGCTCGGCGTGGTCATGATTGCTACAGGACTGATGGCTTATCTCCTCACCGATTTTTCAATTTTGTTTGTCACGATGTTTTGTTTTGCAGGCGGTTTCTTTTTCATCCACTCGACGCTGTCCGGCCTGGTTAACCATTTGGCAACAGAGCACAAGGGCGTGGTGAATGGTTTGTACGTATCGATTTATTATCTAAGTGGTGCGCTGGCTTCGTGGTTGCCGGGTTTTATTTATGACGACTATGGCTGGACAGTGGTGATTATTTTATTGCTTAGCTTGCTCAGCCTGGGCGCCTGGTTCGTGACGAGGCTGAGACTGGCGGGGTGACCTGCTGTATCAATCTGCGCCGAAATTTTCAGCCTGACGGAAATAACTGGGTGGCGTACCGTTTAGCTTTTTAAATAGCCTGGAGAAATAAGCCGGATCCTTAAAACCAAGTGTGTAGGCTATCTGGTCAAGCGGTTCACGAGTATAAATAAGTCTCCGTCTGGCCTCGCTTAAGAGACGATCCAGAATAATCGCTTTGGTTGTTTTGCCGACAGAATGGTTGCAAAGCCGATTGAGGGTAGACACCGATACATGTAGCTCTGAGGCATATTGTTTGACCGTCCACTGCTGCCGATAATGCTGTTCTAGCAATTGGCGAAATTGAGTTAGTCTGTCGTTAATCGTAGGGAAAGTGGCATCCTCAAGCTGGCTATCCAGGTATTGTCGTTTAAGAGTCATCAGGGTTATTCTCACCAACCATTCCAGCATCAATTCGTGACCGGTATCCGCTTCAGGAACTCCTTTTTAATCGATCCCATGTTCTGCCGGACTTGATCGAAAAGTACATTATTCTGATTGAGGTCTATAGTTTTCGGAGACTGTGTCAGGGCTTCGAAATAGCGGCTGGAGTTACGATAACTGTCGTCGTTGAGGAAAGGTTCGGCCAGGGTGAGTACCACCCCGTTGGTATGTGGTGAGAAATGGAAGCCATGCACAACGCCGACCGGAATCGTGATCGCCCAGCTACCCTCTAAAGAATGAGAAATACTACCCAGCTGAACATTCACATTGCCATCGTACATGCAAAGAATCTGAAACATTCTGGCATGGCGGTGTGGTTTGATGAGCCAGCCATTGTGACTACTACGCGCGGAGATATCTTCGATATGGACGAACCCGGGGTCGTGGCTGGTCTCTGACTCTCCGTAAAGACCGAATTGCGGGATGGTGCTGATAAGACTCTCCAGCTAGATTAAAAGGAAAGTCAAATCATAGTTATTTGACTCAAAAGTACAAGTATATGTCTAATAAGTGTATTCAGGCGGGGGCAGCCATGAGGCAATATGCGTAGCTGAATAATCCTCATTCGAGGAGCAGTGAGACCCATTTAATTATGAAGACGATAAAAACACAGGTAGCCATCATCGGCGCAGGACCTTCGGGTTTGTTGCTCGGACAATTATTATCGAGGCAGGGTATTAGCAATATTATCCTCGAAAGAGTTAGTGGCGAATACGTGCTGGGCCGTATCCGCGCTGGCATTCTCGAGCAGGGTTTTGTCGACCTGGTGCGTGAAGCAGGTGTCGCGGAAAACCTCGATAAGGAAGGAGAAGTTCATGAAGGTATAGAAATATCGGTGAACGGTAATCGTCATCGGATTGACTTAAAGCAATTAACCGGTGGCGATGTAGTGGTCTGTTATGGTCAGGTTGATATTACCCGTGATCTGATGGAGGCACGGCGGGCGGCTGGCCTGGAAACTTATTACGAGGCTGGTGAAGTGACCCTTAATCATGTTAAAGCGGATCAACCACCCTCGGTTAATTTCGAATACGAAGGCGAAAGCTACGAACTCGAGTGCGATTATATTGCCGGTTGTGATGGTTTTTACGGAGTGTCCCGTCAGACCATTCCCAAAGAGGTTCGTGTAGAGCATGAACGCGTTTACCCCTTTGGCTGGCTCGGCCTGTTGAGTGATACGCCACCGGTGAGTGAAGAATTAATTTACTGTAAGCACGAGCGCGGATTTGCCCTGGCGAGCCGCCGCTCTTCGACGCGTTCGCGTTATTATATTCAGGTATCGCTGGAGGATAAGGTCGAAGACTGGTCGGACGACGATTTTTGGGCAGAATTTAAAAAGCGCTTGCCGGCCGACGCGGCCGACGCGTTGATCACTGGCCCTAGCATCGAGAAGAGTATTGCACCGCTGCGCTCGTTTGTTTGCGAGCCGATGCAATACGGCAAATTGTTTCTGGTTGGTGATGCGGCGCATATCGTGCCGCCAACCGGTGCGAAAGGCTTGAATCTGGCGGCTTCCGATGTGGCGACTCTGTACAAAATTATGACTCGCGTTTATCAGGCTGGGGATACCGACTGCATTGAACAATATTCC
>JAOUJX010000070.1 GCA_029882955.1 Gammaproteobacteria bacterium | reverse complement strand
GCCTGCTGCCAGAAACTCAGCTCTTCTGAAATACGCTGGTCGCCTGATCGGTCACCAGGGGCAAAGAGGCGTTGGTGCCATGGTAGTAATATGAGTACATCGATATTGCTCTCCAGCATCGTCAATCCCTGTATTACGTTATCGTAGGCGTGGTCTTCGATAAGGATGGCTTCATCTTGTGCCATCGAGGCAGACTGCAGGGCAGGGACAAGCCACGCAGTAGTACATTGCCCGTAGATCGATACTCTGGTGTGTTTATCTATACTCAGACCTTCCGCCATGCGTCCTGCTTTCAGGATTCCACTGTTATCTAAGCTGGTTCGACGTAACGCAGAGGATAGCAGTCGTCTGGCTTCCTGGTGTTTTTGCTGTTTGATCAGTTGACGGCAATTTTTAAAAAATACTTTCTGATCAAATGTTTCGGTAGAAGTCATGAACTTACGGTAAGCGGCTTTTGTAACAGTATCGCCATGGAGCGAGGTATGAATCGTGCACGTTTTAGCAAGCGTTGTGGGTTTGTTGATAAAGTTTCTAGTACCCTCAGGCCATGAGATTCAGCCATGGCTAGCATCTCCGATTCATGATTAAACTCATATATATGATCGATTTGTGCTGCAGTTAACGCGCCAGTTACGAAAGCTGTACAACCCGGGCGCAGTAGTTTATTAATAATGGCGAACAGCCTGTCAGGTTCTTCAAGATGTTCTATTAGAAAGGAACAAATGACTGCATCACAGCTTTCAGCTTTTTGGTTTTCGAGATCCAGTGCGTCACTTTCGTAATAGGCCGTTCTATTTTGTACACCGGCGGCCCGAGCCACGGATGTCGCTATTTGAATCGACGAGGGGCTAATATCGTATCCTCTCAAGGTGGCTTCTGGCATTTGATGCAAAGCCCAGGCTCCCCAACCCCCATGGCCAGGCGCAATTTCAATAATAGATGCGTTGCTGGGCAACTGAGACAGAAACCTGGACTCGAAAAACAAACTGATTTCAAGATGATGAGCCCATAAGAAATTTGTCAGGTAAACGCCCCATAGATAACCATCCATTTGGGATTTTTGACTGTAGTGGGACTCATAAACTTCAGCGAAGGACTGGTTCTCGTAATGACCAGTGAACTCGTATTTGGCCTGAGACAGGTTTACCTCGGTGGTAAACTGGACGAAAGCATCTACTGATTTTTCTATTGCCCGGTTCCCACGCGCTATTATAATCCATGACAGGTAGAGTTCAGCGATGTATTCAAAGCGTTCAGGCGATTTGGTGATAGATTCGGAGATACCCTGTTTAAATTGTGGGTAAGTTTCATTTACGTAAGCTAAAAGTCGTTCTATGTTGTCGCTCACAACCTCGCCTCGATCAAGTCAATAAAATCACCTACGTTTTTTAGCCTGGTTACTTCGTAACTTGAAAGACGAATAGCGAACTCTTTTTCAACAGCAAGTACGAGATTGACATGCATCAAAGAGTCCCAGTCTTCAATATCCCTGGCAGTATAATTCCTCTCGATTAGAAGTTCGTCGTCGTCGAATACGTCCTGGAATACGCAATTCAGTCGATCAAAGATTATCATAATAGTACTCCGTAAACAGGGTTGGTCATTGGGCATCTTACAATACCCCGAGTATAGTCGGAAGATAAAGCCGGCTGTCAGTAAAAATGGCTAATTCATCAGAATTACGATTTTTATCAGCCATCAAGTTACCGTGCTTATTGGTATTGATTTTCTGGGGTATCGGAGCGATAAGAATTTCACCGATAGTTACGCTTGTTCTCAGAATAACTTTAATGACAGGGATTAGTTTGTATAAATTAATAGCCCATAGAGCTAATAATACTAACGGGGAATTGGGTTGATATCTATATAATCAACTACCATTTCACTCTCTCGATCAATCACTAGCACTCTTGAAGTTACTTTTCCAATAATGGGGAAAAAAACAAATTTCTCTACCCGTTCACCATACTCGGCCTTGAATTTTTTAATCACTGTTTTATTGGCTGGTATATTTTCTAGTTCATCTAAATTGATTGAAAATCTAAACTTGGTCTTAATATGGCCTTTAAGGGGACGATAGTATTCTGGCCTCAAATAGACTCCTGGACCACCCTGTTTCATGTCTTCAAGTATCTTCTTAAGCTCCTCAACTTCTGTGGGTTGTTCAACGTAGACAATAGTCGGTCCGCCTAAATTAGAATGATTGATGGCTGGATCCAGTTTACTCAGGTCCTTCATGCCTGATGCAGGGATTACGTCAAAATAATCTGAATCAGATATGGCAGCAAAAGCAGGTCTTTCTATGTAAAAAGTATGCGCGCCGTAAATAAATCCTGCGATTTGTATTGCTCCAATTATTGACAGATCTCTAGTCAGCCCGGGTTTGCCAGTCTTAAATACTACCAATGTCAAGGCAGGGCCAAGCACGATATCGACACCTATCAGAACCCATACGATTTGTACTAATCCTTCGACGACAAAAAAAGGTTGGGGATACCAGACTAAAAAAACGAATGTTAAAAAGGAAGCGAGGATAAAGGAACTTAGCAATAAATGGATGGCAAAGGCCTGGAACCGAGAAAAGTTGTTGTGCATCTAAATTAAGCCCTCAAGCAGATAGATATTTAATAATTCGAAAATTTTAGCACTGAAAAAATATTTCTCAAGATTCAGTGCGTTAGAGCCGCGAAGATAGAAGGGGTTACGATTTGTTCAAATTGAGTTTGTCTATTTTATAACGCAACTGCCGCAACGTAATACCCAATGCCCTGGCAGTAGCGGACTGATTCCAGCGGTTTTGCTCAAGCGCCAATGTAATTTGCTTTACTTCAATATCCTGGGTAATTTTACCTAAATCGGTCCGGTTTGCTGAAGGTTCGGGTTCCATGTCAGGTAATTGTAAGTCATCCACCGTTATTTGGCCGTTGTCGCAAAGCGCGGTAGCGCGTTCGAGAATATTCTCCAGCTCGCGCACGTTTCCAGGGAAGGGGTAGCTGGTCAGAGCCTGTATTGCAGCGTCGTCGACCATTACATCGCTGCTATTCCCTGCATTATATTTCTTGATAATGTTATCGGCGAGCAGTGGTATATCTTCCGCTCGTTCAGCCAATGTTGGGACAGAGACGCCGATGACATTGACGCGATAATACAAATCCTGACGAAAGCTGCCTTCTTTAACCATCATGTCTAAATCCTTGTGAGATGCGCTGATAATGCGCACATCAATTGATTCTTCCTGCTGCCCACCAACCGGGCGTATAGTTTTTTCCTGTATGACGCGCAGGAGTTTTACCTGCATTGCCAGTGGCAGGTCGGCAATTTCATCCAGGAACAAAGTGCCACCATGCGCGGCTTTGAATAAACCAGTATTGTCGCTAGTAGCGCCGGTAAAGCTTCCCTTGAGGTGCCCAAAAAATTCGCTTTCCATGAGTTCGGAAGGTATCGCTCCGCAGTTTACAGCTATGAACGGTGCTATTGCCCGAGATCCCTGCAAGTGAATCTGGCGAGCAACAAGCTCTTTGCCGGTGCCCGATTGACCCTGAATAAATACGGGCGCCTGGCTTCTGGCGAATTTCGCAATCGATCGTTTTAGTTCTAACATGACCGGTGATTCGCCGATAATTTGATATTTCGACTCGATAGCATTATTGGGCTGTTCGGCAAGTTTGGGTAATGTCAGTGCCTTGTCGATCAGGTTTCTTAACGTCTCCAGGGATACTGGTTTTGATACAAAATCGAATGCGCCGTATTTCATGGCTTTTATGGCCAGATCGATGCTGCCGTGTGCAGTTATGACCGCGCTCGGTGTATTCGGATAATTTTTCTGGATGTGATCGACTAGAGTAATACCGTCGCCGTCGGGAAGTTTCATATCGGTAAGGCAAAGATCGAAGCCTTCTTCGCGTAACATTTTTGTCGCACTACTGTAGTCTTCGGCACAGCGGGTCTCTAGTCCCATGCGTAACAGAGTGATCTCGAGCAGTTCCCGTATATCGGGTTCATCATCGACGATAAGTACTCGTTGTTTGGTCATATTCCGAAACTAGGTCAGGTTAGGTTTATATATGCTGGGCAGGATGATAAAACTGGTGCCATTATACAAGTTTTTATGCACCGAAATAGCGGCATTGTTAAGTTCGCATAACTGGTTAACAATATAAAGGCCTAACCCGGAACCTTTGTGGCTAGTCGTAAAAAAAGGCTCGAATATCTGGTCAAGATTTTCCTGTTTGATACCGGGACCTTCGTCGGCGATTTCAATGGTCAGTTTTAAATTATGGTCAAAAAATACTTTGATATGGACTGGCCTGTTACTAACACCATGGTCGATAGCGTTAGTACAAAGGTTAGTCATGACGCGGTTGAGGTGATTAGGATCGAATAATATATGGACCTGGCCAGATTCAATGTCCAGCTCGAAACAGTCTTTCCCGGCCTGATTACTCAGGCAGAATTCGGACACGAATTTTTCTAACCAGAGATGTAAATCCACCGGCTCCATAGCAGTCGGACTGCCACGAGAAATCTGTAATATATCCTCAATAATATGGTTGATACGCTGGGTGTGCTGATGAATGATTTCTGTCATTCGATGGTCGGTTTCAGCTAACTCCTCATTCTCCGATAATAATTGTGCCGCATATGATATGGCGCCCAATGGATTACGTATTTCGTGAGCTATACTGGCGGTAAGATGTCCCAGTGAAGCCAGTTTCGCCTGCTGCATGCTATTGCGAATGGAGGATACGTCGTTTAAAAATATCAGCGTATTTTCCTGCCCCGGGCTTTTCAGAGAGCGAAAGCTGATCTGTGTGTTTTCCATACCGGTTTCTGATGGTAAGAAGGGTGACTCCCTTGTGGGGTTTTGTTGCCATGTCGCCAGAGCCTGAAGCAATTCGGGAGCATCCATCTTCAAGGAGACTGTTCGATCAGGTTCTATTCCTAACATGTCCATTGCCGCCTGGTTTATATGGCGAATAAAATAATTACGCCCCAGCACGACGACACCCGCTTGCAGGTTTTCGATGATCTCCTGATTCAGCGCGGATAACAGGGCGACGTCGTATTCGCGTTCCTGAACCAGTAATTCGCTGCTGCGGATACGTAATGTGAGCAGGTGGGTCACGAGAGCGGTGGCAAATAAAGTTGCACCCAGTATTCCGACCTGAGTGGAGGTGCCGCTATAGCCGGAAATATTAATTGCTGAATAAATATGTTCTGCGAGTAAACCGAGTGATGCGAGCGAGGCAAAAATAATTGATAGTGTCTGTTCCGCCAAAAGACCTGCCACAGCGATAGAGATGATCAATAACATCCCTATCCCGCTCGAAATACCGCCGCATGCATGCATAAGTAATATGATGATGACCGTGTCGGTGTAAATTTGCAGGGACATCTGGTGATGAAAACCCCTGCGCTCGATCCAGGCTGCCAGCATCCATATCATTGCGAGCATCAGGAAGGCCGAGCTTACCCAGGAAAAAAGCTTCAGATTAACGATATTTAATAAGGGTGAGTCCTCGATAAAAGCCTGGCTAATGAATAAAGTCGATAATCCTAGCCGATAGACGTTCAACAACCGGATTGAAATCCAGTTGGTTGAACGAGGTGTATAGCCTGAAGTTAGTCGGAAACTACTATGTTTTATCTCGGTCTGCATGGTCCTGGCTGCAGTAAGGTTGGTCATTAGAGATGACGACTAAGGACTCGGGCACGTGAGTGCCACAGAACTTACATTGTCGCATATCTTCAGATTTTTTTGCTTCCGGGGACTCGACCTGTTCGGTCTCCGGGTCGTCTGCAAACAGGCGTTTCAATAGCCAGAGGACTACCACCACAACCACTAGTAATAATATAAAGCGAATAAACATAGGAAATGAGTAATAAAATTAAGCTATCTGTAAAAAGATGGTACTAGTCTATGATTAATCGGATGAAAGAACAAACACTGTCCCGAAGCATACTTAAGCAGAGATATTATAGCGATCCCCAAAGATCGGTAAATTAGGACTAAGATCACTTGCTGTTGCTGGAAAACCTGCCTATACTGCGCGGCGTTTTCGATAATTGGCGTTCGTAACAGGAGAATCCGCTCAATGACTGTCGAGTTACCAGAAGGTTACAAACCTTCTCCGAAAGAAGAATATATGTCGCCCATGCATCTGGAGTACTTTCGTCAGAAGCTGCTAGCGTGGCGTGCTGAATTGTTGCAGGAGTCTGAAAATACAATTTCTCACCTGAAGGAAGAAAACTGGCAGGAGCCGGATATCAACGACCGTGCCACATTAGAAACCGACGCGGCGCTGGAACTACGCACCCGTGATCGCTATCGTAAATTGGTGAATAAAATTGATTCTGCTCTCTCCCGGATCGCGGATGGCAGCTATGGTTACTGTGATGACACGGGTGAAGAAATTGGGCTTTCTCGCCTGGAGGCCAGGCCTATTGCGACCTTGACGGTAGAGGCCCAGGAAAAACACGAGAGGCTCGAAAAACAACGTCGCGACGACTGAGTGTCTGCCCGGGTTGTCTTTTCTAGACAGCCTGCTCATCTCCGTTTTTGTACGGCACTCTCGCGGTAGGAACGAGCTTCGACGCAGTATCACAGTGGTGATGCTGATCGTCGAAAAATATATGGGGCGAGAAGGAAGCCAGTACCTTATCCTTGGATACCCCGCCGAGGAAAAAAGTCTCGTCGATACGTACATTCCAGGCTCGTAAAGTCCTGATTACACGTTCATGAGCCGGACTATTACGCGCTGTGACTAAAGCCGTGCGGATCGGCGGTGCCTCTTGCTTGTTACTACTGTTTAATTCAAATTGTAAAAATGATAGCGTTTTTAGCAGTTTGGCAAATGGCCCCTCGGGAAGTGGTTTCTCGGCATTTTTCTTTTCGTGCGCGAGGAATGCTTCCAGCCCCTGTTGCTGGTAAATCATTTCCGACTCTTCAGAAAATAACACCGCGTCGCCATCGAAAGCAATTTTGATCTGTTCAAGAGGGTTGAGTCGATTGCCTGAAGGGCCGTCGTAGATTAATCCGGAAGCGACATTGGACTCCACGGCGGCCTGAACATCTTCCTCAGTTGCCGATAAAAACAGGTCAACATCGAAGGAATTTAAATACTTGGCTACAGGTTCGCCGCCGGTAAATGCTGCGCGGGTAATGTCGAGTTGGTAATGATTAATTGAATTCGAGATTCGTAAACTGGTATCGGCAGAATTACGCGAGACAATCACAACTTCGGTACGGCGCTGCTCCTTGTCTATTTGATTAATGCTTAGCATCGACTCGATTAGCGCGAAACCGGTGCCAGGTTCAAGGATGTCGTTTTCATGTTCCAGCTGGTACTGACAATAAGCCTCCAGGCCTTCGTTTTCGTAAATTTCGTTTTCTCGATTAAGGTCGAACAAAGCTCTCGAAGAAACCCCAATTACCAGATAATTGCTTAAGTCGTAGGCCATATTAAATTTGTTTAAGCAAAACCTTAGAGCGGCGTTGCTGGTTATAAGAGGTTAGTTTGTGCCGAGGCAGTGAGAAATCCTTTGCCTCGACGAAACCCTGTTCAAAAAACCAGTGAATGGTTCGGGTGGTTAGAGTGTAAAGCTGAGGAATGTTTTGCGTGCGGGCAAGATGCTCTACCATTTGCAGTAATTGTTCTCCGAGCCCTGATTTGCGGTAGTTTTCGTGCACGGCGAGGCAGGCCAGTTCGGCGAATTGATTTGATTGGTCCGGAATACAGGCGACGCAGGCGATAATCATGCCGTCCTTTTCTATTACCTGGAAATAAGATATTTCGAGCTCCAGTTGCTCACGAGACCTTTCGACCAGGATGCCCTTTGCTTCGAGCGGCTGGATCAAGCGTAATATGCCGCCTACATCGTCTATATTGGCAGCTCGGATGCCTTCGTAAAATAAATTGGTAATCATAGTGCCGCAGCCGTCACGAGTGAATAACTCCAGCAGTAAGCCACCGTCGATTTTTTGATCGATGATATGTACGCGCTTGACCCTGGCGTTTACAGCATTCACCGCCTGGATGAGCAGGTTTCGGTAGTCATTATCGGTTTTGGGGTCACTAACCAGAGCTGCGCATTCACTGGTCGATAGAGTGTCGGCGCGCTCGTCCTGATTTTTAGTATGCTGGATAAAAATCAGCTTGTCGGCCTGTAAGGCCTGAGCAACTTCGCTAGCCAGCTCTTCGGCCGGGAGGTTGAATATTTCACCGGTTTTGGAGTAGCCGATATTTGACAGCAGGATGACATGATTCTGCTCCAGCATCGCATTGAGTGCTTCGTGTTTGATATTGCGAACCTTGCCGGAATGTTGCATATCGATACCATCAATTACCCCCAGTGGCATGCCGGTGACAAAGTTGCCACTCACCAGCGATATCTCAGAACCTGACATCGGGGTATTTGGCAGGCCCATCGACAAATGCGATTCCAGGTAGGTTTTAACTTCGTTAATGGCTTGAATGATATAAGGCAGGGATTCCACATCGCTAATACGAATATTGTGATTAAATTTTGACTTGATACCCTGCCTGGCAAGATGCTGATCGATGCGGCTTCGACTGCCATGTAAAATAACGAGCTTAATACCGAGATGGTTGAGTAGGGCGATGTCGTGGATAAGACCATTAAATTGATCCGAATCGATGAGCTCATCGGATATCAAGATCACGAAGGTTTTCTTTCGGTGGGCTTTAATATAAGGTGCCGCACCCCTAAACCACTGTACCTGGGCCTTATTATTATTCATAACTGAAAAATCATCATTCATTGAAACTTTAAGGTAAATATATTATATGATTTGGGATGAGCACGATATCATCTGCTGCAAAGGAATTTGAGTATCAATTACAATAATACCAACAATAATATAGAACATCCGGTCAGCAGCCAGCAGTTGCAGCAGCAGGAGTTGGTTGCTTTTCTCTACGACCGGGTATCTGCCGGTATATTAATCACTCTGTTTATATCGACGGTAGTGTCTATGATTGCCTATATAGAGCTATCAATCCAGGGGCGACAACAGTGGCTATTTCTCTGGTTCGGTACTTTGTGCATTGTTCTTTATTTACGCTATTTGTTGTTGAAAAAATTTCGTTCGATCGAAAATAAAAAATATTTCCCTCACCTTAAATGGCGAAATCACTTTTACCTCGGAGTCGTTGTCGCCGGCCTCATGCAAGGCGTCGGCGCAGCCTGGTTAATGCCTTATGTCACTACGAATGTACAAGTAATTCTGCACTCGGTGTTACTGGGCATGGGCATGGGGGCTATAGCCTATCTGTCGACTTCGTTACTTGTCTATATCAGTTATTTATTAACTATTATGATGCCGGTAACGATCTGGCTGTTTTCTCGGCAAACTCTCGATAGCTATGTGTTAACACTATTGTATCTATTCTTGATGGTTGCGGGTTCTTTAAGTGTTAAACGCATGAATGTCTTACTCAATGAGGCGTTGTATTATCGTTTCGATAACGAAATTCTGGTTAGCGATTTAAAAAAATTGTTGGATGCTGTGTCGATTTCGAATAAAGCACTGGAAAAAATATCAACTACCGATGAACTAACCGGGTTGTCAAATTATCGTGCTTTTCGAGTCCGTCTGGAGGAGCTCTGGCATGAACTTCGAGGAACTAATAGCCCGATCTCCCTTATAAGACTTAACCTCGACTACTATCATGAATATAACGCTCACTATGGTTTGCAGATGGGTGACGAAAAGTTGCGTGAAGTAGCAGGCCTGCTATTTGCTGAAGTAACCCATCACAGCCAGATGGTTGCCCGGCTTAACGGAGCCGAGTTCGCCTTAATATTACCGGGTATGAGCGGTGAGAATGCCCGGTTACTGGCGTTGCGGGTCGAAAAAGGGTTGGCGAATCGGGATATTGAACATGTTAAATCTAAATCAGTTCCACGTCTGACTGTCAGTATCGGGATTGCCAGCCAGGTAGTAACTGCCGCCTCGTCATCGCGCGAATTACTGACTAAAGCCGATAGCGTACTAAAATCGGCCAAAAACAAAGGCCGGAATCGAATCGAAGTGCTAGGAGATTAGCCCGGTCAGGCCATCAATAATTCGAGCAGGGCCTTTTGAGCATGTAATCGATTTTCAGCTTCCTGCCAGACCACGCTTTGTTCCCCTTCAAGAACTTCGGTACTGACTTCTTCCTCACGATGTGCGGGCAGACAGTGCATGAACAGAGCGTCTTTATCTGCCTTTGCCATCAGATCATTCGATACCTGAAACCCGGAGAAAGCCTGTAAGCGTTGCTGTTGTTCCTGTTCCTGCCCCATGCTGGCAAATACATCGGTGACCACCAGATCGGCTGCTTGCACCGCTTCTTCAGCAGTATTAAATATCTGTAGCCGATTACCGGCGTTTTTGCTCAGTTCGGGATCTGGTTCGTAGCCCTTCGGGCAACCCACTTTGAGATTAAAGTCAAAGCGAATCGCAGCATTGATATAGGAATGGCACATATTATTTCCATCACCTATCCAGGTGACGGTGGCACCCTTGATATCGCCACGTAATTCAAACCAGGTTTGCATATCAGCGAGTAACTGGCAGGGGTGGAGATGATCGGATAAACCATTAATCACCGGTCGGCTCGAGTTTTTGGCAAGGGTTTCAACGCGTTCATGCCCGAAGGTACGGATCATGATAGCGTCGACCATACTCGAAATAACACGGGCGCTATCTTCTATCGGTTCACCGCGGCCGAGCTGAATACTCTGTGGTGATAGAAACATTGCGTGTCCGCCGAGCTGACTCATCCCGGCTTCGAATGAGACCCGGGTACGTGTCGAAGATTTCTCAAAAATCATCGCCAGTACTTTACCGTTTAATGGCGTATGCCGGATGCCCCGCTTTAGTTTTTGTTTAACATCAATAGCGTGGGTGATGAGCGAACGCAATTCGTCGCTGGACAAATCTAGAAGACTTAAAAAATGACGTGTAGGCATATTTCTTTTTCAATCAGTTAGCGTAAGCGCATTAATACAGGCGATCACTTTTTCGGCGATCTCGGCTGTTTGTGCTTCATTTATAATCAACGGGGGCAGCAGGCGAACGACTTTTTCGGCAGTCACGTTGAGTAATAAACCACGGGCAAGCGCATCGGTGACCAGTGCCTGACAATTCTGTTTTAACTCGATTCCAATCAATAGGCCGAGGTTTCGAATTTCGACCAGGTTTTCATTACCTTTCAGCCCCTCTCTTAATAACGCTACCAATTGTGTACTACGTTGAGCGGCATTTTCGGTCAGATTGTGACTGGTAATGCTATCGAGAACGGCGCAGGCGGTACGACAGGCCAGCGGGTTGCCACCAAAGGTGGAACCATGATTGCCCGGCTGAATGACGTCGGCGGCCTTACCCCGGGTAACGCAGGCACCAATAGGCACGCCATTACCCAATGCCTTGGCTAGTGTCATAACGTCAGGGATGATATTTTCGTGCTGGAATGCAAACATTTTGCCGCTGCGGGCAATGCCTGTCTGGATTTCATCGAGCATTAACAGCCAGTTGTTTTCATCGCATATTTCACGTAATGCAGAAAGGTAACCGGGATCAGGAATAACAATGCCACCTTCACCCTGAACAGGCTCGACGAGGATCGCCACTACTTTCTTATTATTTGCGGCAATCGCCTGAATTGAGTCGACGTCGTTGTACGGCGCACGAACAAAGCCCGAAACCAGCGGCTCGAAACCGGCCTGTACCTTGCGATTACCGGTAGCACTTAATGTCGCCATAGTCCGTCCATGAAAACTATGTTCCATGACCACGATCTGCGGGTCTTTAATGTCCTGCTTATTTCCGTAGAGTCGGGCTAGCTTAATCGCTGCTTCGTTCGCTTCGGCACCCGAATTACCGAAAAATACCTTATCCATACCAGACAAGTGACAGATTAAATCGGCAAGTTTCTGCTGCCATTCAATAGAATAGAGGTTCGAAGTATGGAGCAGTGTCGCCGCCTGTTGCTGAATAGCTTCGGTGACAGCCGGGTAATTATGGCCCAGACTGGTGACCGATATTCCGCAGAGCGCATCAAGATACTGACCCCCATCCTGATCCCATAGATGAATACCATCACCTTTGCTGAAGCTGACAGGTAACGACTGATAGGCCGATATTAAATGCTTTGACATGGCTGTTGTGCGTGAAAAAACGCTCAAACATACGCCGATTTTTTATGATTACAAGTGTTTTGTGGCGATGAGGTGCAAATATTGAATTACAGGACTGCCGGAGTCCAGTAGGACTCCGGCACTTAAGCGATCAGGCTTCGGCCGATACAGGATTGATGACGTTGACTACCCGGTTTATGACAGAAGCAGGGAATCCGCTTTCGGCGGCATGTTCCTGAATTTCCTTCTCCGAGTCGGCCAGATAGATGCAAAAAGTTTTATCAGCAGTGACATAGGAATGCTCCCACTGGATAAATTTCCCCTGTTTTGTCATATTTCGAAGCACTGTGTTGGACTTTTGCGAAGCACCACGAAGTGCTTCGTCATCTGCCGAACCGATTTCAGGTATTTCACGTTCAATTACAAATCTAGGCATAGTTCTTTCCTCAAGTTGTTTATATTGGTATGCATGCGGGGCTAAGCCTCCTGTTTATGCATGGCTGTATAGTGGCTTCGTAGAGCTTTATAAACATGAAGCTAATGTGAAGGTTTTCTAATCATTTCCTAATTAATGCTGAACAGACACAGGGTTTTGTGCAAAAATCGATAGATTCTGAGTTGTTCAGTTCTTTAGAACGGAGTTGTGGCTGGTAGCTATGATATATAGATTTGGGGAGTTTGAGCTCGATACAAAAAGCTACCAGCTAAGCAAAGCCGGAAGTCAGGTTGCGATAGAACCTCAGGTATTCGATTTATTGAGTTACCTGATCGTTAATAGAAGCAGGCTGGTTTCCAGGGCTGAAATATTCGATGAGATATGGTCGGGAAGAGTTGTTTCAGATACTTCTTTAAGCAATCACATCAAATCGGCTCGTAAACTGATTGGTGATAACGGACATAGGCAGTCGAGCATCAAGACGGTGCACGGTAGAGGCTATCAATTTATCGCCGGAATCGAGGAAGTGATCAATCATGGTAGTGACCTGACTTCTCTCACGGTTGATAACTCGACCGAGAGTTCCAAAAATACAGG
>JAOUJX010000414.1 GCA_029882955.1 Gammaproteobacteria bacterium | reverse complement strand
CAGACCCCATTCGAGCGCCTGAGCGGCCGACAGCCTGTTATTAGTAAACGCCATTTCCTGGGCCCTTCTCAAGCCAATTAAACGCGGCAGATAGTAAGAAGAACTACCATCCGGCGATAGCCCCGCCCGCGAATAAGCCATGGTAAACGCCGCAGACTCAGCCGCAATCACCAGATCACCGGTGATCGACAAACTAAACCCGCCACCAGCGGCGACACCGTTTACCGCAACTATTAAAGGTGCATCCATGCGCGCAAACAGGGAAATAGACCGGTGCAAATTGTCCGCCAGCGACTTGACCTGAGCCGCACCCTGATCACCAAAACCGGCCATTTCACGCAGATCACCACCCGCGCAGAAAAACTTGCCATTGGCTGTCAAAACCACGGCTTTGACCGAAGCATCCTGACATCGGGACGCCGCATCGACCAACTCGGCAGCCATCACGGTATTGAGACCGTTAGCCGCATCGGGCCGATTCAGGGTGATGGCAACGACTCGATCTGATTGCTCAAAATTGATTGTTTGATAACTGGACATTGGTGGGCCTGTTTGGGTTTTGGAATTTGGGTGGAGGATAGATAATGCCGGCGGGATTGGCAATAAAGGAAGTGTTAAAGGAATACCATCATGCCCGAAAACCAGTTGCCTGCCTCACTTCCCCTTAAAGTAAGAGCCCTGGACATCAATATCTCCTAACCGACCACACCACGGTCATGGTACGGTGTTTCGTTATTAGTCCTGGTTAGCAGAAAACATATGTCTGAAAATATAAATAAAATTTTCGCCTTTATTGTTGAAATCGACAAATTAAAAAATGTTTTACGCAAAACCAGGCCAGTCGGCCTGGATCGTTATGAAAACTCGGGAGAACATAGCTGGCATGTATGTCTATCGGCACTGATGCTGAAAGACTATTCAAATGAATCCATCGATATTAATCACGTAATTAAAATGCTCCTGATCCATGATCTCGGTGAGATTGATGCAGGTGACACAATGATATACGAAGAGAATATGCACAAAGCGAAGTTGAAAGAGCGAGAAGGAATCAAGAGAATTTTTGGATTATTACCTTCTGAAAATTCAGCTGAATACATAGCACTCTGGGAAGAGTTCGAGTTCGAAGATACTGCAGAAGCCAGGTTCGCAAGAGCCATTGACCGCATACCACCAGTGCTACATAACCTGCATGGCGACCTCCATTCATGGCAGGATAATAATATCCCAATGGAAAAAGTGCTCCATGTAAATTCCAGCATTCAGCATGGCAGTAAGAAGCTATGGGAAGTCATAGAATCGAGACTGAATGAGGTTGCTGCAAACGCTATCCTGCCGCAATCAAATAACAAACCGGTTCAGCCAGGCGGATAAATCTAATCGAATTTTCAAATTTCCCTGGCTTCTGATGCGAGGTCAGCCTTATCATTGATTCTGAAAGCCACTAATAGCGCGGAATATTCCCATGACACATAAGGTTCATCTTATCGACCACCCCCTTATCCAGCACAAGCTCACCTTGATGCGACAAAAAAATACCGCTGCGGCCGAGTTTAGACGCCTGCTAAGAGAGATAAGTTTACTTCTGGGTTACGAAGCTACCCGCGACCTGTCTATGACCACGAAAGAAATAAGTACACCGCTGGAGCATATGGATGCTCCCATACTGGCAGGAAAGAAAATGTGCTTCTTTTCTATTCTTCGTGCTGGCGATGGACTATTGTCGGGTCTGTTGGAGCTAGTGCCTTCTGCCAGAATTGGCCATGTCGGGCTTTACCGCGATCCAAAAACATTAGAAGCCGTTGAATATTATTTCAAAGCTCCGGCAGATCTGGCTAACAGACTCTGTATTGTTGTCGACCCTATGCTGGCGACCGGTCATTCCGCATCCGCTGCGTTAACCCGGATAAAGCAGGCCGGCGCAGTCAATATTCGTTTTATCTGCCTTTTAGCCGCACCCGATGGCATTGCGAATCTAAAAGAAGACCACCCAGATGTACCTATCTTCACCGGAGCACTGGATAGAGAATGCAACGAAAAAGGATATATCTTGCCAGGGCTTGGCGACGCCGGAGATCGTTTGTTTGGTACACGTTCAGGAACCATAAAGGATTAGCCCGAACAATCCAGCCCTGTTTTCTGCTAAAATTGGCCTGTCTTTAACGGCCGGAAATCAAGTTTGTCGGACATATTTAAAAAACAGGAAAGTTCAACCACCACCAACGCAGAACGTCGTAGACGCGGTGAGGAATTAATCCTTCGTGTCGCGGAGGAAGTATTCGCCAGCCTGGGCTTTCAGGGCGCTACTATGACCGAGATAGGTAAACGAGCCGGTCTGCCCAAAGCCAATATCCATTACTATTTTTCCTCCAAGGCCAAACTTTATCAACGTGTGATAGATGATGTATTCACTGTATGGCTAAAAGCAGCGGATAAATTCGATGATCACGATGATCCTCGCCTGGCTTTAACAGCTTATATAGGCGCCAAGATGGAATTAGCGCGCAGTCGACCGAATGGATCAAAGGTCTGGGCCAACGAAATAATCCACGGCGCGCCAATGATTCGTGACTATCTCGAAACTCATCTACTCGACTGGTGTATCTCACGCGAAGCACGGATTCAAAGCTGGATAGACCGAGGCATGATGCGCCCCGTTAATCCACGTTATCTACTCTATATGATCTGGGCCTCGACCCAGCACTACGCTGATTTCAGTACACAGATCAATGTATTGAATAACGGTGAAGCTTTGTCGGACGAAGCGTTCGATGAAGCCAAACAAACGCTGATCGATGTTATTTTGAGAGGGTTGTTGTACGAGTCAAACTAGCAGTGTATGTGGATTTTAATATTTTTCCTCTAAATTTGGTAATCAGGGAATAAGGGAGGTTTTTTCGGCAAGGACACCAGATTCTGCAAAGTACAGTTACAGTGGCGGGCTCGATACCCGTGTGAACGGCTATCCTGTACTATTCGGTTTTCAGAAAATAGTCGTTTATTCTTCTTATACTTTTCTCTACGACCACCTCGGTGGGCGCAAAGCCCTGCCAGGTTCCTGGGGCGTGGATCTGCGAAAACCGCATCGCTGATGAAGCTTTATTATCAGAATATACTATGCTTTACGGAACTATCGCAGGAAGCCCCATGGCTTCCGCCCAACTTTTCGACGGGATACTGCTATGAGAAGAATGATTTCACCCTGGATAAAAAATATTTTCCTGACTTCCCTCTTGCTGATGATTTTGCTCCAGAATCTGTTAGCCCAGACGCCGGAGGTTTTTGTTGATGGCTCCAGCAACAACTTCCCGCCCATCAATTACCTGAATGAAGCAGGTGACATCGCCGGGTTTGGCCACGATCTGGCCAAAGCAGTGATTGAG
>JAOUJX010000413.1 GCA_029882955.1 Gammaproteobacteria bacterium | reverse complement strand
TTTTCCTTTTTTCCGCTGGTATCTTCGTTATTTAGAAATGAATTCATATCGAGTACTGGCATCAAACTGCCACGAACATTCGCCAGACCTTTCACCCAATGTTTAACGCCAGGTACACGAATAGTCTTCGGCGGGGGCAATATTTCGCTTACATCATCCATTTTTGCCAACAATGGAATACCATTAATCTGAAACCCTATACCTATCCAGTCCTCTATTATCGATGAATGAACCGGTAGACCCGTTGCGTTTTGGCGACAACGCTGATCAAGGGATTGCAAAAGATCGAATGGCGAGGTAATAGCCATGGACTACGTTTCAAGCGCCTGATTGATTCGATTGATCAAATCTTTTTCGTTTGCCGGCTTCACGATGTAGTCTTTAGCACCCTGACGCATCCCCCATATCTTATCGGTTTCCTGGTCTTTGGTAGTGATAATAATAACCGGAATACCCGAAGTCTCAGGATTACGACTTAAGTCCCGCGTCGCCTGAAAACCATTCTTCCCGGGCATTACCACATCCATTAAAATGAGGTCGGGCTTAATCTCTTTGGCCTTCTCGATGCCTTCTTCGCCATTAGTGGCAACCGATACCTCGATTTTGTTTTTTTCCAGAATTGACTTAAACACATGAACTTCTGTGGGCGAGTCATCGATGATCAGTATATGGAGCATTTGATTCAATTACCTCTATATTTAACCGGGACGGGAGCCACTAAGACTGCCCCACATGCGCCGTAATCGCCTGAATTAAATCCTCTTTGGAGAATGGTTTGGTCAGGTATTCTTCTGAGCCGACAATACGGCCTCGGGCGCGGTCGAAGATACTATCTTTACTCGACAACATAATGACGGGGGTTCCTTTAAAAGTCTGATTGTTTTTTATCAGCGCGCAGGTTTGGTAACCATCTAACCTCGGCATCATGATATCGACAAAAATAATGTCGGGCTTATACGTGGTGATTTTCGCCAGCGCTTCAAAACCATCGATTGCAGTAACGACATCACAACCCACCTTCTTCAACAAAGTTTCCGCGCTTCGTCGAATAGTTTTGCTGTCATCGATTACCATCACCTTGACATTTAAGGCGCTGAGATCGGATGTTTCTTCTGCCTGTAAAGACTCGTCGTTCACATATCCCCCAAGGATCGTTATTTGGGATCGCCCAACTCGATATTCGATAGATTATATGGATTTTCTCATGTAAAACCAGTAATTTATTTAAACTAACTGATGTAGATTCTATGATGAAAACACGGGTTAAACTTCTCATTCGGGCGCTTTGGGAAACCCCTTTCGAACGCTCCGATTTGTATTTATAGCACAGTTTTCAAGACTCATCCGAGATTCAGCCGACAGTTTTACCCGCAGATAAAATTAATGTAATTAATAGCTAGAATTCAGTAAACTGCCACCCTCCGAAAACCACATATCAGGTATTAGTGAGCAAACTAAAACTCGGCATCATCATGGATCCCATTGAGTCCATTAAACCATGGAAGGACTCCTCTCTGGCTATGATGCTTGAAGCACAGCACCGGAATTGGCAGCTTTATTATATAAAAATCAACGATATATACATGGATGCCAGCATCAGCCAGGCTCGCTATCAACAACTGGAAGTAATGGACGACAATCAGAACTGGTTCAAAGTTATTGATTCCGGTCGCTGCCGTCTTGACGAACTCAATGTTATCTTGATGCGAAAAGATCCGCCCTTCGACCTGGAGTATATATATTGCACTTATTTACTCGAACAGGCCGAAGAAAAGGGAACGCTGGTAATCAATAAACCCGCCAGCCTGCGCGACTGCAATGAAAAACTGTTCACCCGTATTTTCCCCCAATGTTGCGTAGAAACTCGAGTCGCCCGCGATCCGGAATTACTCATCGAATTTATCGAGAAATATCAGGATTGCATTGTTAAACCCCTCGATGGCATGGGCGGACAGTCCATCTTCCGCGTACAAAGCGGTGACAGTAATACCAACGTTATCCTCGAGACCGTGACCCATTCCGGTCATTCACAAACTATGGTCCAACGCTATATCCCCGAAATCACTCAGGGTGACAAACGCATATTGCTAATCGACGGGGTGCCTGTGCCTTATGCCCTGGCCCGGATACCCGCAAAAGGCGAAAACAGAGGTAATATTGCTGCGGGCGCCAGCACCAGAGGCCAGCCATTAAGCGATCGTGATCTCTGGCTGTGCGAACAGGTCGGCGATGAACTACGAAATCGTGGTTTGATTTTTGTCGGCATCGATGTCATCGGCGATTATATTACCGAGATAAATGTCACCAGCCCTACTTGTATTCGTGAACTCGACAACGAATTCAATCTCAACATAGCAGCCGACTTATTCAATTGCATCGAACAGCGCATCTCTGCTTAACCGGTTTACTGCTATACGGCGCTCTATTACTAAGCGGCTGCAAATCCGATCCACAGCTTTTAGAGCAACGTATACTGCAGTTCGGTACAGTTATCGATGTATCTATCATCCATCAGGATACCGATAAAATAGAACAGGGTTTTGTCGAAGTTGAGAAGCGATTACAAATTTATCGCCAATACTGGCACGCCTGGGAGGAAAGCGATTTATACCGCTTCAACCAGGGTCTAACGCAACCTCGGCCGGTGCTAATTCCCGCCTCTCTACGGGAACTGATCGAGCTTAGCCTTGATTATTACCATACATCGCAACAATTATTCAATCCCGCACTTGGAAAGTTAATTGCTGCGTATGGATTCCATAGCAGCCAACAGGCGGACGAAGCATTAATCGCCGATATCCAGCAAAACCTACCGACCATGCTGGATCTAAAGATCAGCGGTACCCGGGCCAGCAGCGACAACCCTCATCTGCAGCTCGACTTCGGCGGTATCGCCAAGGGCTACGCCATGTCACTGATCGCAGACTCTCTGAAAACCAGTGGATTTGAACACTTTTTAATCAATGCTGGTGGCGATGTTCTTGTTGCCGGCAACCGATTTGGCAAGCCCTGGCGAATAGGCATACAAAACCCCTTCAAACCCGGCGCCATAGCGAGCATTAACATAGCGGGAGATCAGCATTTATTCACTTCGGGAAATTATCAGCGTTATTACCAAAAAGAGGATGCCATTGTGCATCACATCATCGATCCACGTAGTGGTAGGCCCTCAAAGCATATTAGTTCCGCAACGGTACTTACCGACGATGCTGTTCTTGCTGACGTAGCTGCCACAACACTAATGATCGATGGATGGAATAATCATCGGCTGCTGGCAAAATCACTGGGGATAATCGATTATTTAATCATCAATCAAAATCAGGAGATCATCGTTTCTCAGTCGATGGCGGAGAAGATTGAGTTTATTGGCGGTATAGCTTATCGA
>JAOUJX010000069.1 GCA_029882955.1 Gammaproteobacteria bacterium | reverse complement strand
GTCGCTGGCTCGAGAGCCGGAAGCCTCAGAGCTGGTCAAAGCACTGGACATTAGCCTCGGCGATCTGAGTGACATTGAAGCTGCTATCCAACGGGGCTATGAAGAGGGCGGTTTCAAGGTCTGGGACATTAGTAACAAAGCGAATCCGCGTTTGCTTAGTTATCAGCGTACCTATGGGTTTGGTGTGCATCGCTTTGATATGGACGAGCGTTATGCCTATATTTCGACTGAAATGCCCGGTTATATCGGTAATATTCTGGTTATTTATGATTTGCTGAATCCTGAAAAACCAGAAGAAGTATCTCGCTGGTGGATGCCCGGGCAACATCTGGCCGGTGGTGAGACGCCGACCTGGGAAGGCTACGGTCATCGTCTGCATCATGCATTGCGGTTTGGTGACGAATTATGGGCATCGGTCTGGCATGCCGGTTTTCGGGTCATCGATATCAGTGATATTACCCGTCCACGTACTCGTGCCTCTCATACCTACCATCCCTGGGTTGTCGAGCCTACCCATACCGTTTTACCTGCCACGCAGAGTTTTAATGGAAGGCGCATTGCCGTTGTAGGCGATGAAGAACACGACCATCGCCACGGGCAGCCTCATGCCGGGCTCTGGCTATTCGATATCACCGATCTTGATGCCATTACGCCTTTGTCGACTTTCCATGTCAGTGAAATGGATTCGCCCTGGTCACGCGCGCCCGGACGCTTTGGCATGCATCAATTTCGCGAACGGGTAGACGATCATCTGGTGTATTGTGCCTGGTTTTCGGGTGGCTTGCGGATTGTCGATATCTCTGAGCCATCGCGACCGAGTGAGGCGGGGTTCTACATCCCGAATCCTGTCAATGGTGAACCCAGCCCACAATCCAATGACGTCGATGTCGATGATCGCGGACTGGTTTACCTGTTAGACCGAAACATTGGGCTCGATATCATACAATTTAACCCTCACAGCTAGATCGCGGGGGATCTGATATGAGAGGACTAAACGTCCAGGAGGCTGGCAATGCATATGCGTCAATTGGGAACTAATGGACCTCAGGTTTCAGCGTTGGGGCTGGGTTGCATGGGGATGACACCAATCTATGCCACTCCCGACCCTGATGAAGCCCTCGCGACCGTCAGTGCTGCGGTTGATGCCGGTATAACCATGATCGATACCGCCGATATGTACGCCGGTGGCAAAAATGAGGAGCTAGTCGGTCGGGCCATTAAGGGTCTTCGAGATCGAATTGTACTGGCCAGCAAGTTTGGCAATATGCGCCTGCCCGATGGCTCGCGCAAGGTGAATGGCAGGCCGGAATACGTATTCGAAGCCTGCGAGAAGTCACTGTCTCGTCTTGGAGTCGATTTCATCGATTTGTATTACCTGCATCGCATGGACCCGAGCGTACCGATTGAAGATACTGTCGGGGCTATGGCGCAACTCATAGAGCAGGGTAAGGTCGGCGCCATCGGACTTTCCGAGGCTGGTGCTAGCACGATTCGAAGAGCACAGGCTACCCATCCTCTGGCGGCGGTACAAACCGAATATTCGCTGGCGAGCCGCGATGTCGAAGCCGAGATTCTTCCCACCTGTCGTGAACTTGGTATTGGCTTTGTCGCCTACGCGCCGCTGAGTCGAGGGCTATTAAGTGGCCACATTACGTCGCTTGATGGTCTCGGTGAGAATGATCGCCGTCGTGATATGCCGCGTTTCCAGGGCGATAATCTGGGCAGTAACCTGGCGATGGTCGACGCCGTCGGTGATATCGCATCAAGCAAAGGCGTATCCACGGCTGCCATCTCGATTGCCTGGGTTCTGGCCCGCGGTGATGACGTGATTCCTATTCCGGGCTGTTCGCGGCGCGAGACGCTAAAAGACAGTTTAACAGCGCTTGATATACAATTGAGCAATGATGATCTGGCTGCTATCGAAACTGCGCTGGATGCTGATCGTATTATCGGAACACGCTATCCTGAAAAGCAAATGCAACGGCTGGAACTTTAATCCAGGCCAGTCCACACAAAGGAGAAAAATTAATGACCGAAACCGCTGCCGATTACAATATCATTAGCGAAGAGCACTGGACCAATAAAGGCGACGTACGTCTTTTTATGTGGGAAAAGTACGCCGATAGTCCAGACAATAAGCGTGGCACAATTTTGTTTGTGCACGGGTCTTCTATGGCCTCGCAACCAACCTTCGATTTGCAGGTGCCGGGTCGCCCCTTTAGTTCTGCCATGGACTGGTTTGCTGCGCAGGGTTTCGATACCTGGTGTGTCGATATGGAAGGTTATGGGCGCTCGGATAAACATCGCGATATAACCTGCGATATAGCCAATGGAGCCGATGATCTATCTGCCGCCAGTGCCTATATTCAATCTTTGCGCAACAATGATGGCTTTCTGGTTTATGGCATATCTTCGGGTGCATTGCGTGCGGCAATGTTCGCCGAAGCGCACCCGGAAAGGATTTCTCGTCTGGCCCTCGATGCATTTGTGTGGACGGGTGAAGGTAGCCCGACACTGGAACAGCGCCGCAAGAAACTGCCGCAATTTCTCGATTCGAAGCGCCGGCCGATTGATCGTGATTTCGTCTATTCGATCTTTAACCGTGATCATCCGGGTACTGCCGCCGATGACGTCATTGAAGCTTTTGCCGAAGCGATTACCGCGCTCGATGATTCAATGCCGAACGGAACCTATATCGATATGTGTTCCCGCCTGCCGCTGGTTGACCCGCAAAAAATACTATGCCCGACCATTATTCTAAGAGGCGAGTACGACGGTATTGCCAGTTTCGACGATTTAATTAAGTTCTACACGGCGTTGCCGAACAACGACAAGCAGTTTAGTGTAATGGCTGGTATCTCTCATGCCAGCTTCCAGCAAAAAAATTACCAGCTGGTGTATTACCTTCTGCATAATTTCTTTAGCCAGCCTGAACCACTGTATCGTGGCGAGTAACGATGGGGATATTCATTGAAAATAGCGACATTTAAATTTAATAACGAACGCAGGGTTGGGGTAGTCGACGATGAGGCCGCAACGGTTTCGCCGTTGGACCTGGCTGTCGATCGCACCCAGCAGGGCATACAGGCGATTATTGAACTGCAGGTAGCAGGTAGTGCATTACTACCCGCTACATCGACTCCCATTCCGCTGGATTCGGTCGTTCTAGAAGCACCGCTACCCCATCCACGCCGTAATGTCTTTTGTGTGGGTAAAAATTATTACGACCATGCTCATGAATTTTCCAATAGTGGCTTTGACTCCAGCGCTGCGCAAGGCGCAGTACCGCAGCACCCGATCGTATTTTCCAAGGTGCCTGAATCGGTAACCGGTCCAGACACTTTGATTGAGTATGATCCTGCTATCTCCAGTGCCATCGACTACGAAGTCGAGCTGGCGGTTATCATCGGTAAGCCTGGACGCGGCATTAGTCGTGAAAATGCGATGGATCATGTCTGGGGATACACCATTATCAATGATGTAACTGCGCGAGATTTACAAGGCCGGTACAGTCAGTGGCTGGTTGGTAAGTCGCAGGATACCTTCTGCCCGATGGGGCCGGTAGCCGTCACTCGTGACGACCTCGACCTGGCTGACACCGCTGTACGAACCTGGGTTAACGACGAATTGCGTCAGGATTCAAATACAGGCCTGCTCATTTTTGATGTGCCTACGATTATACAAACGATTTCGGAGGGAGTGACACTGCTCACCGGAGACATCATAGCGACCGGGACACCCGCTGGTGTCGGGATTGGATTCAAGCCGCCGAAATACATGGTCGATGGTGACGTGGTACGCTGCGAAATCGAAGGTATTGGGCAGCTTGAGAACAGACTGAAAAATCGAGCCTGATTAGCTCTGGCTTCTTTCCTTTTCTGATGACAAGCTATATCATCTCGCACTTGCTATGGTGACCTGCTTCGGTCCCTTCGTGACAGTTAACTGTAAATCCCGCCAGGCCCGGAAGGGAGCAACGGTAGCAGGGACATTGGGTGCGAGGGTGTACTGATTCAGGTCGCCGCCATTTTCCTGTCGTATTTCGAATGAGTACTATATTTTCTCCTGTTATATCAAAGCTTGCGAGCAACCAGAGCCTGAAAATATCACGGTCATTCGGGCGATCATGTTGCTAATTCGATGAGCTATCAAGTTCTCGCGCGTAAATGGCGCCCGCTGAATTTCAAACAAATGGTCGGTCAGCAGCATGTCCTGCAGGCGCTGGTGAATGCGCTCGATAGCGACCGATTGCATCATGCTTATCTGTTCAGCGGAACTCGAGGTGTCGGTAAGACAACTATTGCCCGAATTTTTGCCAAGTCGCTGAATTGCGACAATGGTGTTGGCTCAGAGCCTTGCGGTAGCTGTGCTTCCTGTCTTGAAGTCGATCAGGGCCGTAGCGTTGACCTGATTGAAATCGATGCCGCCTCCCGCACCGGTGTCGACGATATGCGCGAGTTGCTCGATAACGTGCAATATGCACCGACACGAGGTCGCTTTAAGGTATATCTGATCGACGAAGTGCACATGCTCTCCCGGCATAGCTTTAATGCTTTGCTGAAGACTCTGGAAGAGCCACCGCCACATATCAAATTTTTGCTTGCCACTACGGATCCACAGAAAATGCCAGTCACGGTATTGTCGCGGTGCCTGCAATTTAATCTCAAACGTATGTCGCGACAGCAAATTCAGTCGCACTTGCAGTTCTTGCTAGGAGAGGAGCAAATCGAGTTCGACGAGGTGGCGCTCGGTCTGCTAGCCAGCGCTGCCGATGGCAGTATGCGCGATGCTCTGAGCTTGCTTGATCAGGCGATCGCCTATGGCGCGGGGTCGGTGCAGCAAACAGCCGTCGAGTCGATGCTCGGTGCGATTTCGAAAGATTATTTGATTAAATTATTGACCGCGCTGGCGCAGCAGGATGCAGCGACACTGATTGGTGAAGCCCGTAACGTGATTACCAATAATCCCGACTACCAACGCGTTTGCGCTGAAATAATTTCCCTGTTACAGCAAATGGCGATCATGAAATGCGACGCCAATATTGAACTGGACGATGAAATGTTGCGCGATCAGATTGCCGATTTGACCGGGCAATGGTCGATGGAGGAAGTTCAGCTTTATTATCAAATTATGTTACAGGGGCGGCAGGATCTTAAGATCAGCCCCGACGAAGCCAGCGGATTTGAAATGTTGATGTTAAGACTGTTGGCGTTTACACCTGAGTCTGAAGCTGCTGTAATCCCGGAAAAAAAAAGCCTGTAATTCCACCGATTGAACCGGAGCCAACCGTTGTTCAGCCGGAAACGCCGATTATTTCAGAAGTTGTCCAACCGGCGATCGAGTCGGAGTTTGAATCCAATGTTCCCTCGACACCCCAAAGTGAGCCCGCACGCGATGGTCTCGACTGGTCGCAACTGGCTTATCAGTTGGGTCTACAGGGGCTGCCGCAGGAAATTGCAGTCAATAGTGTCGTCGAATCATTTGAACCGGATCGGCTCTGTCTGAAAATGACGCCAGAGATGAAAAAGCTGGTTAACCCGGCTCGCGAAGCGGAAATCCAGCAGGCGATCGAATCTAGACTTGGGGTATCATGCAAGCTTGAACTGGTTAGTCAGCCGCAACTCAATGTCGAGACGCCTTATCAGGCAAAAATTCGAGGACAGGAAGAGCATCGGCAAAGTGCCATCGAATCAATAAGGCAAAACGATACGGTGAAGAAGTTAAATCGGGCTTTCGGCGCGGAGCTGGTCGAAGCCAGTGTCAGGAAAATCGGCGAGTAACTTGAATTAATTGAAGAGGTGAAGCAATGAAAGGCGCATTAGGCGACATGATGAAAAAAGCGCAGGAAATGCAGGAAAATATGCAAAAGGCGCAAAAGGAGCTGGCCAGCAAGGAAGTCACCGGAGAATCCGGTGGTGGTATGGTACAGGTATTGATGCGTGGCACGCATGAAGTCAATCGCGTTACCATCGATCCTTCATTAATGGGCGATGATAAAGAAATGCTCGAAGATTTGATCGCTGCCGCAGTCAACGATGCTGTCCATAAGGTGGAAAAGTCGAATCAACAGGCGATGCAGGAAATGACTGCGGGTTTGAATTTACCACCAGGTTTTAAGATGCCTTTCTAGGGGCTCGATAAGTATGTCGTCATCGTCACCTGCACTCGATGCTTTGATCGAAGCCCTTAAATGCCTGCCGGGCGTTGGTCAGAAGTCTGCACAACGCATGGCTTTGCATTTGATCGAACGTGATCAGGCCGGAGCCCGGCGACTGGCCGATGCTACCAGCAACGCACTCGATAAAGTCTGCCATTGCCAGCGTTGTCGAAATTTCGCCGATACCGGGACGTGTCAAATTTGTGCCAACGATCAGCGTGACAATAGTTTACTCTGCATTGTCGAATCACCCGCCGATGTGCTCGCCATAGAAACCTCGGGGGCCTACCAGGGATTATACTTCGTGCTGCTGGGCCGTCTTTCGCCACTAGATGGTTTCGGGCCCGAACAGCTTGGCCTGGAAGTACTGGAGGCACAGCTGGAAGAGGGTAACGTTAAAGAGGTTATCCTCGCTACCAGTGCCACTATCGAAGGCGATATCACTGCTCAGTTTATCTCGGATGTTGCCCATAAATATAACGCTGTAACCAGCCGTCTGGCACGAGGTATTCCTCTGGGTGGCGAACTCGAATACGTGGATAGTGGCACACTGTCGCGCGCGCTGTCGGGCAGGCAGGAATACCAAACTTAAGCTTTACTGGAGATTATCATGTCAGAAACTATTTTTTCAAAAATCATCAAGCGCGAAATCCCTGCCGACATCGTCTACGAGGATGACGATTTGCTGGCTTTCAGGGATATTAATCCATTGGCGCCGGTACATGTGCTGGTTATTCCGAAAATAGAAATCGCTACGGTGAACGATATACAGCCAGAACAGGCCGAACTCATTGGTAAAATGGTGTTAGCCGCGCAGCATATTGCCAAACAGGAGGGCATTGCCGAGGACGGTTATCGTGTGGCGATAAATTGTAATCGACATGGTTGTCAGGAAGTTTTTCATCTGCACCTGCATCTGATGGGCGGCAAGCAATTACGTAATTTGGCTGGTCATTAACAATCAGGCTTCCAGCATCCGAAGGTAATGCTGATACCGACTTTCGTTAATTTCTCCGTTGTTTACCGCTTCCAGTACCGTACATTTAGGTTCGTTAATGTGCCTGCAGTTGGCAAAGCGGCAGTGATCGGCATGCTTGGCAATCTCCCGGAAACCGGCGCTAATCGGTTGCGTGGTATCGATAACCGGATTGAATCCCCGCACACCAGGCGTGTCGATTAAATGCCCTTCGTTGGGCAAATGATAAAGACGACTGGTACGTGTGGTGTGTCGGCCTTCTTCATTCGCTTCAGATATCTCAGCCACCTTAATCGTTAGCTCCGGCAGCAGGGCGGAGGTAATCGAGGATTTCCCGACACCCGATACTCCGCTGAGTACGCTGGTATTATGGTCGAAGATTGATTTCAGAACATCGAGGCCGCCTGGTTGTTTTACGCTTATCTTGACAACCCGGTAACCGAGTGCTGCGTAAATCGATTCCAGCTCGAATGGGTCTTCAATCTTTTCTTCCAGCAAATCTATTTTGTTTAACACAATGACTGGTTCGATAGCCTGTTGTTCGGCTGCCAGCAGGTATTGATCGAGCAGGTATAAGTTGGGTTCGGGCTTGACCGATAGACAAATCAGCAACTGGGTAATATTCGCTGCTACGGCTTTAACCTGTCCAAAGCCATCGAGACGTTGCAATAAATTATCTCTGGGTTGGACTGCGAGAACCCGAAATTCGCCCTCAGCGGTTTGTTCGCAAACCACCTGATCGCCGCAGACAATTGTGCCGAGGTTTGATTTGACAGCACAGCGGACGACAATGTCGTCTGGTAACTCTACCACGACCTTTCCGCCGTGATGGGAAATCACCAGGCCGAGCAGATGATCCGACGACGCAGTCAGTGCCTGTTGCGCGTCGTCGATGCGCTTTTTCTGATGATGGCTAAGTCTACGCCTGGCCATGACCTGCTCCGTTAATCATTCACCGGCAACAGTTTTCAGATGGTCAATGCGAATCGATGCAGGCGGGTGTGAGTCGTAAAACATCGAGTGCAACGGATCGGGTGTCAAGGTGCTGGCATTGTCGCGGTACAGGTTCACCAGTGCAGAGATCAATGCTCGATAATCACTATTCGAGTGCGCGAATTCATCGGCTTCGAATTCGTGTTTTCGGGATAAGGCCGAAAATAGGGGGCTAATGAAATAGGCGAATACCGGCATCACCAACATAAACAGTATTAACGCATTGTGCGTTGATGCGGTATCGACACCGAGCGCAGAATAGAACCAGTTTGAACCCATGAGCCAGGCGAGCAGGGCGAAGCCAGCGAGAGTCATACTAATCGATAGCAGCAATGATTTTTTAATATGATGGCGCTTGAAATGGCCGAGTTCGTGAGCGAGCACCGCTTCAACCTCAGCTTCTGACAGTGTTTCCAGCAAGGTATCATAAAACACGATGCGTTTGTTTTTACCAAAGCCGGTGAAATAGGCGTTGCCATGTGCCGAACGCTTCGAGCCATCGACGACAAAAACGCCTTCGCTATGAAAACCGCAACGCTGCAACAGATTATCGATTCGGCTGCGCAAAGATTCATCATCCAGAGGACTAAACTGGTTAAACCATGGTGCGATAAAAGTCGGGTATGCCCAGATCATCAGTAGGGTAAAGCCTGTCCAGACCAGCCAGGCATAAAGCCACCAGAGGCTACCCGCCTGATTCATCAACCACAAAATCACTGCGATGAGCGGAATACCGATGATTGCCATCAAAGTGCTGGCCTTCAACAGATCGATCACCCAGGTTTTCGCTGTTGTCTGGTTGAATCCAAATTTCTCCTCAACGACAAAGGTGCTGTATAAGGAAAACGGCATACCCAGTAGAGATGCAATCACAGTGAGACTGATAATTACGCCAATACCCTGTTGTAAGGGCGATAAACCCAGTTCAGCCCACCACAGGTCGAGCACGTTGAGACCACCGCCGAGTGTCCATATCAATAGCCAGATTGTGTCCCAGGCCAGTGTGAAGCGACTAACATGTAATTTGCTGCAGGAATATCTGGCGGCCTTCTGATGGTCAGACAATTTGATTTTATCGGCAAAGGCTACCGGGACTTCATTTTTATGTTTGTTAATATGCGTCATTTGTCTTTGTGACAACCACAGACGAACGATGACTGACGCCATTAAAAAACCAAGAAATAAAGAAGTAAATTGATGCATGTTCTAACCGAGCTGTTAAACCTGTTATAGTTTAACCGAAAACGACCGATAAGAAACAGAGCAGGGGTGATAGGTAAGCATATGGCATTAATCGATAGTAATTTAATCTGGATAGATCTGGAAATGACCGGATTGGATCCGCAGCGGGACCAGATTATTGAAATAGCAACGGTAGTAACCGATCTGAACCTCGAAGTTCTCGGTCAAGGTCCGGTCATTGCTATTCATCAAAATGATACCGTGCTCGGCGCGATGGACGAATGGAATACGCGGCATCACGGTGATTCTGGTTTGACTCAGCGAGTCCGTGAGAGCCGGGATAGCGCCGCCGATGCAGAGCGGGAAACTTTAGACTTTCTCAAACAGTACGTGCCGGCAGGGAAGTCGCCGATGTGCGGTAATAGTATCTGTCAGGACAGGCGGTTTATGGCACGTCTGATGCCCGAGCTGGAGGCCTTCTTCCATTACCGAAATCTGGATGTCAGTACCCTGAAAGAGCTGGCGCAGCGATGGAAGCCCGAGATAGTGAAAGGTTTTGTTAAGAAAGGCGCTCATCTGGCGTTGGACGACATACTGGAGTCAATCGAAGAGCTTCGCTATTACCGTGAACACTTCATTAGTCTCTAATATGTTCGATGTATTTTTCGTGACCACTAAGTTTGAGCGACAATTTTTCTCCACTCAGTTTTAAAACCACATCGGGTTGGGTGAACCGTAACTCTATTCCAACGTAGCCATGGAAAGAGAAGGGTATGGCAATTTCATCACGATAAATCATCTGGTTGTCCCTAATATCGGCGCCGCTTAACTGGGTTGGGAACTCGGGGAAGTCACCAAGCCTTTGTTCGATACCTTCAATCTGGATGGATCCGGCGCAATACCAGCGAGTATCTTCTTCGGCGGCATCCATATTTTTGACGATAATGGCATGAGTAAATTCTATCTCGGCGCTATCGTTATATTCGGCAATACTGCCTATCGTCATATTGTCAAAATGTATGGTTCGAGTACTCAAGCGATTTCCTTTGATCTTTCTCTATAAACAGGAGCTGCGATTATTGCATTGCCGTCTGTTCAAATAAAGTGATTGAGCCAGCTACTCGAAGGCCTTTCTCCTCATTTTGTTGAACATATCTCATTGCCTTTGGATAAAATGGTCTATATTCAATTAAGGTTCACGATGCCGGTAAAGCAGACAGCTTTCAGGCGGTTAATTCACTCGGTATATTCCATTTTATAAAATATGGCACTTAAAGATTTTTCTACCTATTTTGACGCGGGTGAATTCCTGTTTAAGGAGGGCGATAGGGCTGACTTTGCCTATATTATCGAATCGGGATCGGTCGAAATATCGCATCAGATTGGTGATCGGAAGCTTGTGCTCTCAAAGCTGGGGGAAGGTGACGTGCTGGGTGAAATGGCAGTGGTTGATAAACAACCCCGTACCGCGAATGCAATAGCCTTGGAACCAACGCGCACTCTAGAGATTCCGATCGATTATATTTCCGAGAAAATCCAGGATGCCGACCCTACGGTGCGCATGATTCTGCGCCTGATTATGTATCGATATCGCGACGCCGACGCTCGTTTAAGGCAAGTGTTCGATGGGATCTTACCAATCGATGAAGTGTTGCCAAACGCGGAGTCGACTATCTCTTCCACAGGAGAGCTAAAGAGCGTTATGGCTCAGTTTCTGGATATGCAGCAACGGATTTCTACTGCAGTGAATATGCCGGCGTATCAGAGAGGGGACGGGCCGGGTGGTGAGCAGACCTTGCTCAGCACCAAAATACTGGTTACCCAGGACAAGAGTATTAAGTCAGCATTGCAGGATGAAGAATTTCACCTCTGTTTTCAGCCCATTGTCGAGTTGACGAGTGAAAAGATAGTGGGTTGTGAAGCGTTAGTACGTTGGACCGATAGCGCTGGAAAAATGATTATGCCCACCCAGTTTATACCCCGGGCAGAAAGCACTGGTCTTATCGTAGAGCTCGGTTACTGGATAACCCGCAAGGCATGTGAATTTCAATTCAAACTGGCCTGTCAGTATAAGGATCCGCCATTTGTCAGCATAAACCTGTCCGGTAAACAGTTTGAAGATAAAAACCTGATTAATTCACTGGCCGATATTATGGATGATGTCGGCGTCGTGCATGACCAGGTTAAATTCGAAATTACCGAAAGTTTACTCATGGATAACCCTGAGATTGCCGGTGATGCCTTAAAGCGTTTAAAGGAAACCGGTGCTAAATTAGCCATCGACGATTTTGGCACAGGTTATTCGAGCTTTAATTATTTGCACCAGTTTCCATTCGATACGCTTAAAATTGATCGTAGCTTTGTTTCTGCTATGTCGAGCAATGTTAAGAGTAACGAAATCGTAAAGTCTCTGGTTCATCTGTCACACGATTTGGGTATGGACGTTGTTGCCGAAGGTATAGAAACAAATTTCGAGGTCGATATGCTGCTCCAGCATCACACCGATTATGGTCAGGGGTTCTATTTCTCGAAAGGGGTAACCGAAGAAGAGTTTATTAAACTACTAAAGTGATTCAATTCTAAAAAAATCCAATTATAGGCTATAAAGTAAACAGACTTCTGGTCGATATAACTGGCGACTGTTTCGATTATAATTCTTCAGGATAGTTTTATGGATTTAGCCTCCCTTATAGGCATTATCTCAGGCATAGGCCTCATTGTTTCTGCCATCATTCTTGGTGGTGAAGTACACAATTTCATGAATGTACCGGGAGTTATGATCGTAATGGGTGGTACCATGGCTGCGACCCTGCTGACCTTTCAGTTCAAAGATGTATTAACAGCTTTCAAGAGCGCATATTTCGTCTTTTCCTCCCCTAAGCAGGACTCTCAGGAACTCATTAATACAATGATCAAGCTGGGTACCATAAGCCGCCGCAAAGGATTATTGAGTTTGATGGATGTGAAAACCAATTCGCCTTTTCTGAAGCGGGTTTGCACTCTGATAGCTGACGCGGCAGATGAAGAAACCCTGCGATCAGCAATGCGCACTGAAATCGATTCAATGCAGATGCGTCATTTCATCATTCAGGATATATTTAAGAAAATGGCCATTTATGCACCATCGTTCGGCATGTTAGGGACACTAATCGGATTGATTCAGATGCTTTCATTGCTGGCGACCCCTGAAACTCTTGGACCTGCTATGGCGGTAGCATTATTGACTACTTTTTATGGAAGCTTGCTGGCAACAGCTATATTTTTGCCTATTGCAGGTAAACTACGTTCCCGAACAATGATAGAGGTTATGAATTTTGAAATTATCTACCAGGGCGCGGTAAGCATCTTGCAGGATAATAACCCACTCTCAGTGTATGAAAAACTGTCATCTTTCGTGCCGGCTAAACAGCGCAAGCCAATGCAAAAGCTAAAGGACCGATCCTAATATGTCAGCTGCAAATTTTATGAGCCGGATTGATTCCGAAGACGGGGGTAATACCTGGGTTGTTACTTTTGCGGATATGATGACCCTGATATTGGTATTTTTTATCTTGCTATACACGCTCTCAGAATTTGAAGACGAAGCTTATCGTGAACTAGTGACATCGGTTCAGGTGCTGGATGGTGATGGTAATCAGATAAGTGTCATAGATTTTGCTAAAAGTAGAGGTAGAGATCCTCAGTCATTGCAGGTTGTCGAGGATATGCTAGGGATAAATCCTTCAGGACAGGTTATTGAATCGATGAAGCCGGCCATGGTGAGTGATTTAGAGAGTATGGTTGATAACATAGACCTGTCTGATAGCGTGGAAGTAGGGTTTTTAGGAGATCAGATCAATATTCAGATCGACGGACGATACTTGTTCCCCTCGGCAAAAGCCGAGCTGAAAGACGAGGCAAGAATTATTTTTGCCAATTTGGGGCATATGTTCCGACAGTATGCAGACTATCGAATTGCTATCCGTGGGCACACCGATGACCGGGACATCGAAACCGAGCAGTTTCCTTCTAACTGGGAGTTGTCTGCAATTAGAGCAACTACCGTGTTGAGATATTTTATACAACAGGGC
>JAOUJX010000412.1 GCA_029882955.1 Gammaproteobacteria bacterium | reverse complement strand
GTCTGCACCACCATCATCGCCAGCCCGACACCAAAAGCGGTTTCG
Organism: Gammaproteobacteria bacterium; assembly: GCA_029882955.1. Lineage (GTDB taxonomy): Bacteria > Pseudomonadota > Gammaproteobacteria. The sequence goes on along the minus strand of JAOUJX010000412.1, from coordinate 3,360 downwards.
ACCCGTTTCGATACCGCGAGAAAGGTACACATACCGAGAAAAAACGACAGCGCGAGATTCTCGACGAAAACCGAACGCATGAAAATATCGAGCAGGCTATTCATATTTCTTTGCCTCCTTCCTGGAATTCAGGTTTCTCCACCTGCGCGGGGCGTTTGCGGCGTATGAACCAGATAATGCCGGCGATGATAAAAAACGCACTCGGTGGCAATAGCATGATATGTAGCGGTTCGAACCCTCCACCCTGGGAAACCGGAATCAGAATTTGCCCGCCGAACAAACTACCACGGCCAAAAAACTCTCGAATGCCGCCAACCAGCATTAAGATAAGACCGTAACCCAGGCCATTGCCGATACCATCTAAAAAACTGTCCACAATACCGTTACGCATCGCGAACCCCTCAGCCCGACCGAGTACAATACAGTTCGTCACTATCAGCCCGACAAATACCGACAGACGTTGACCAATTTCGAAAAAAAACGCCTTCAGCACAAGATCGACAATGATCACCAGCGAAGCAATGATGGTAATTTGTACGATAATGCGAATCGAGTGCGGAATATAATGTCGAATCAGGCTGACTGCTATCGCCGACAGACCTAATACACAGGTAACCGCCACGGTCATCACCAACGCAGTATCCAGCGAGGTAGTAACCGCCAGCGCCGAGCATATACCGAGAATTTGCAGGGTGATCGGATTATCGTCTAACAGCGGTTTAGTCAGCGTCTTCCAGTACCTGTTTACCATGCTAAGCCTCTCCCTCGCGCACACGTTTGAGATAAGGCCCGAAACCGAAATCACCGAGCCAGAACCGTATGAGTCTATCGACACCGATACTGGTCCGGGTGGCGCCGGAGATCGCATCAAACTGAATATTGACTTCTCCTTCCGCATCAAAGGCCTGTTTTCCCGGCCATTGCGCCTCCCATGCCGGGCTCATGATCTGACTGCCTAATCCGGGTGTTTCACCCTGTTCATAAAACTTAAGCGCCAGAATTTCGCTAGCATCGTGGTCCAGTGCCAGGTAGCCATACAGGGCAGATTGATAACCAACCCCTCTGACCGGCAGAATAATCACCTCCAGTCTGCCACCAGTATCCCGCAATAAATAAACAACGGCGTATCTGGCGCGACGTTTAATGCCGGGCAGGTCCAGCTCTGCCGGGATGGTCACACCCTTGCGCGGATCGCTCGCCTCGCGCCGGGCATCGTATTGATCCGGATCGATGGTCTCCGAGTAAGTACCGTCTTCGAGATTAACCACACGGACTTCGAACTCCTCCGCTTTATGGCTGACGCTTACCTGCTGCAACGCATCCAGAATCGAGCCTAAGCGCGCCATACGTTCAGCCTCAAGATTAGCCAGATAATAGGGACGCAGGGACACCGCCGTAAATGACACCAGTAACGCACACAGCAGAGAAACCCCCAGCGCTACTTTTAGCACGTTTAGCGGGGGTGCTACTGTCGACCGGTCAGCCACTAATTTTTCCTCGTTGCCGGATATTAATCCACATAACGATATGGTCAATAAGCGGAGCAGTCATCGAAACCAGCAGTAGCACCGGTACCACGCTATCGGGGTGAGAATCGTTCAGTACCCGCATCAACACCAGCAATATGCCGAGCAGGATTCCCTGCCCCCATCGACCCGCATTAGTAGCCGCCGAACTCGAGGGATCGGTAGCAATAAAGACCGCCGCAAAGGCATAGCTACCCAGTACCAGATGCCAGTACCAGGGCAGGTCACGTATACCGCCACCGAGTAAATTAAATAACGACGCTGCCAGTATCAGGCCAAGCAACTGTCCACCAATTAAACGCCAGGAGGCGATGCGACCATAGAGCAATACCGCCGCACCAAGCATTACCGCCAGCACCGAGCTACCCCCGATCAATCCCTGGCTATTGCCGATGAAAGCCTGCCACCAGTCCAGGCCTGACCAGGTTAATCCTTCCAGGCTCTGTTGGTGATAAAGCACCAGCTCTCGACTACCCGCATAACCGTTAATACCGCTCCACAGGGGATGACTGGTCAATGCCACCGGGAAGCTAATCTGCACAATAGCGACGCCTACCAGGGCCGGGTTCAGAAACGAACGGCCCTCACCGCCAAATATCCCCTGTGCCAGAATAATCGCAAAAGACATGCCGAAAACGATATGAAATATCGCAACCCCCGGTGGCATTAACAAGGTAAACAATAGCGCCGTATAAACGATTCCACTATCAAAAGGGCGTTTACGATTTTCGGCAAACAGGCGTTCACAGAATCCACCCGCCAGCACCGCGAAAAAGAACACCGGAATTATATGGATGAGACCCGCTATGACGACGCTATAGACACCCGGGTCAGCAAAGTCGACATAGAAAAAATGTGCCATGCTACCCCGCCAGCCATCCCCTGCCTCTCCACTATTGGCCTGAACTGCGAGTAAATACTGATAGCCCGTATTGATAACCGCGGCAATGATTACCGGCACTATCGCAAGCAGCCGCAATCTGCGAATCCGCCCGACACTATGACCGGAATGAATACTGATAGTTGGCGCATTAATTAAAATCATAACGCTAGTTCTTCCCTGACTATCTGGTTCAGTACTTCACGTAACAGCGAACCATAATCAACCCCGGATGAACAGATATAAGAGAGTAACGCCAGGTCATCCTCCACCAGTTCAAGCGCCCCTAATTCGCGTGCCCGCTCTACGTCCCCGACTAATAATGCACGTAACAAAGGTACTGCGAGAATACCCGGTGGTGCGGCGTCATCCAGGTCCGGCGTCGCAATCAATGGTGCCGAACTCTGCGAATAATCGCTATTAAACAGTGAGCTAAACCATGACTGTGGCTGCTCCAGTTCCGCTTCGAGCATTGCCGTGATCTGATGATGCAGACGCCCCAGACCGGCTTCATCACCCACGGCATTATGACCAGAAAGAACTGAGCCCGAAATTAGACGGCTCTCGCCGTCGATTAATTCACCTTCAACTATATCCTTCAGACCGGCACCGAGCGTTACCGTAATCAACCGGGGTTCTCGGACAGCCGATCCGGCCAGCGAAACAACCCGTTGATACCACGCAGTCCCCGTATTGAATAAACGGCCGAGAGAGATGACATCCTGATAGCCGATATGCCAGACTTCCTTGTCCAAAGATACCGGCAAACCCAGGGCATTAATATGAGTACTCACCAGACCTGCCGGGTGCGGGCCGTCAAACCCGACAGGGATCGCCCGCGAGGTCTTATCGTCTCTAAAATCAGCCCCAGCTGACTGGCAAAGATACACCGGTGCCTCGATCAGATCACAGAGCAGCCGAATCCCGCGAGAGAAATCCTGCGGATATTGATTA
>JAOUJX010000411.1 GCA_029882955.1 Gammaproteobacteria bacterium | reverse complement strand
CAGATACGGGCGCGCGAATCGATAACGCAACATGGCCCGAACTACCCAGGCCGGATTAATCAACAAAGTGTCGAATTAGATCCGGACTTCAGCGAAATTACCAATCTGGAACTTCTGCGTTGGTAAAAATCGTCGGATGACTCGTATGCTTTGTGTAACTAATAGAAAACTGATTAAATCGCCCCATCGTTCAAATTGATATCAATGCTATGTCTTTCGAAACCATCGAGACACCGATGAGGCGACAATTCAACCAGGTTCTACGCGACAAGAGCATGAAAGCGGCTTTGGCCTGGCGTGAAGACAGATTAAATCGATCATGAGTAGCCATCCGCTCGATATCTGGGGTACACACGATAACTTTGAGAATCGGTTTCTTTCCTGTATTACTCATCTGATGGAAGACCCCAAGGTTGCCGCCGACGCCCTGGTCATTACCCGTTGCAACAGTCCTGACCTGTTCACCTGAGATCCTTACCATGAGTTTACTGACGCAAACTACAGCCTGGCAGGCACTGTCGGGGCATCAAAAACAGATTGGCAGCCTGCACATGCGCGAACTGTTCAACCAGGACGCGCAACGAGCAGAAAAATATTCCCTTCAGGTCGGCAGCATTCTGCTCGATTATTCGAAAAATCTGATCACCGACAAAACACTGGCGCTACTGTTGCAACTGGCGCGCGATACGGGTGTCGAATCATTGAGAGACGGCCTGTTTTCCGGTGAAGCGATAAACCTTACCGAACAGCGTGCGGCTTTACATATCGCATTGAGATATCGCGGCGATGAAAAAATAATCGTCGATGGCGTCGATGTCATGCCTGAAATCAGGGCCGTGCTCGAAAAAATAAAACGGTTTAGCGACTCCGTACGCGACGGTAGCTGGACTGGTCATACCGGCAAACCAGTTACCGATATCGTGAATATAGGTATTGGTGGCTCGGACCTGGGACCTCTGATGGCTTGTGAGGCGCTTAAATGCTACCAGCAGGACAATCTGAATCTACATTTTGTTTCCAATGTCGATGGCAGCCATATTACTGAGGCACTGAAACGCCTGAGCGCCGAAACAACACTATTTATTATCGCCTCCAAAACATTCACCACTCAGGAAACCCTGACCAATGCACATACCGCGAGAGACTGGTTCATAAACCAAACAGGCGATGACAGTGCTATCGCCAGACATTTTGTTGCGGTTTCGACCAACACTGAAAAAGTATCTGATTTCGGCATCGATACCAACAATATGTTTGAGTTCTGGGACTGGGTTGGCGGTCGATATTCCTTGTGTTCTGCCATCGGTTTACCGGTTGCAATTGCCATCGGCATGGATCGATTCGAACAATTACTAGCCGGGGCCTACGAAATGGATCAGCATTTCCTGAATGCCGAATTTGAACAGAATATGCCGGTATTGCTCGCCCTGCTCGGCATCTGGTATCACAATTTCTTCGGTGCCGAGAGCTACGCCATCGAGCCCTACGACCAATATTTACACCGCTTTCCGGCCTACCTGCAGCAGCTCGATATGGAAAGTAACGGCAAGTCGGTCAGCCGTGATTCGAAATATATAACCGGCTACAGCACCGGTCCGGTACTCTGGGGAGAGCCCGGCACCAACGGACAGCACGCTTTTTTCCAGCTACTGCATCAGGGAACCCGAATGGTGCCGGCAGATTTCCTGGCCCCGATCAATAGCCAGAATCCTACGGGCGACCATCATACGCTACTACTGGCCAATTGTTTCGCCCAGACCGAAGCATTAATGCGCGGAAAAACCGAAGCCGAAGCCCGGGCTGAACTGGAAGCCGAAGGCCTCGAAGGCGAAGCCCTCGAAGCCCTGCTACCACACAAGGTTTTCCCCGGAAACCGTCCCACTAATACGATTTTATTCGACAAACTCGACCCACAGACGCTGGGGGCTTTAATAGCACTTTACGAACATAAAGTGTTCGTACAGGGTGCCATCTGGAATATCAATTCATTCGATCAGTGGGGCGTTGAACTCGGCAAACAACTGGCAAAGACAATCGCGGCCGAATTACAGAGTAACGGCGACAGCGACTCGCACGATTCTTCCACTCGCAGTCTGATTAACTATGTCAAACACCGTCGTAAGTGAATCCATAATCAACATCGAACCTGTATTTCGAATGTTTGTATACTTTCATGCATATATCCTGACGGATTAGCCAAACACCCGAACACTATCCTAACGTTTCTTGAAACTGCGAAAACACCGGGGTGCTCGGGAGTGCCTGTCAATGCTGCCGTCAGGGCCAGCTGCGGACGTTTGATATAAAAAAGTATGAAAGAGCGACTCCTCTGAAGAAACATTATAAATTGTGAGGCATATCGCATCGCGCTTTGCACAGACTGTGGTATATCTCCTTGCGAATTCAAAATAACAAAATTCAAGAACAATTTAAAAGGGCTTATTACAATGAAGAAAAAACTATCAGGTCTATTGATTCTCGGACTATTTACCCTGTTGTCTGCCTGTGGTGGCGGTTCGTCATCCGGTAATGGTCCTGGCGGAGTGGGGCTCTTCGAGAGCCGCTGGAGTGATCAGATAGTAACCACATGCAGTGTATCCGGATTTACTACCAACATTGACGAACCTCTTCAGTATTCAATTATTGAAGATAGCTCTGGAACCTTCCGATTGTGGGTGGGGGATAGCTCAGTAATATTGACCGTTAGCGGCTCCAATGCCTCAACATCCGAAACGTTATCGATTACAGGTACCAGTTACAGCGTCAATGTTACCGATATCTCGATAGCATTATCCGAGGATAACAGTAGCATCTCAGGCACTTTTAACTACTCCGTGGACGCCAACGGGCTTACAGGCTTATGCCCTGGTAGCCTGTCGCTTGCCAGCAGCAGGGTAACCCCATCCACGGCACCGGCCGAGCCCACGGGGCTTACCGTTGTTAACCCCACTGATAGGTCTCTGGAATTGAACTGGACTACCGAAGCTTCCGGGGAGGCCGTCGGTTATATCATCAAACGCATGGGGCCAGCCGACAGCGACTACGTGGAAATTGCCCGGGTCGGTAATGGGGCTGCGGCCTATATTGACGGGAGCCTGAACAGTAAAAGCACTTACTATTACCAGGTCATTTCATTTAATTCCGTAGGACAGTCAGCAGCCGCATTAGCCCTTGATACAACCCTGCCTCCGCCGCCCATTTAAAAATAATATTGTGCTTTCGGAATTCTGGGGACACGAAGCTTAATTCAAACACGAACGGCGGTCCAGGGTCGGAAGCGGGAGTCCATAAGTACTATGCGATTGGTTCTAATCTACCACCCGAGACATTTGAATTTTAAACACCTTCGGTCATTCTTGTAAATTAAGATAGGCGGTTTCTTTCGGTCTTGCTCAACAAAGAAACTG
>JAOUJX010000068.1 GCA_029882955.1 Gammaproteobacteria bacterium | reverse complement strand
TGCGAGGATATAAACATTGATCAGATTTCCAGACAATTTTGGAGTCTTGATCTGGGACACATTCAAGATCGCAAGCCCTACACCACTGGCATAAAGAACGATCGAGAATACTCCCTGGCTCAAAACACTTTCCAGCAAAAATATAAAGACCAGAATGATATTGTTGTTATCGAGAGCCAGCCCTGTGTATTTCTTCCCATCGGCAAGACCGAAGGTGCTGAAATAACTCAATCGTATCGCACTCGCAGCGAGCATTAAAAAAGCGCCGATAAGAAATACTGGCTCAAATTTTCCATAGCTCAGCAAAAGAACGGCTGGTGCAACGCCATAACTGACAATGTCTATTAATACGTCCAGCTGACCACCAAACGCGCTGTCATTGCCGGTACGACCTTTCATGCTTCGGGCTATCAGTCCATCCGCCCAGTCGAAGGCGACAGCCCAGATCATGCCAATCATAGCGGCATAATAAACCCCGAGAATGCTGAAATAGATAGATAAAACTGTACAGGCTAAGCCTGCAAGTGAACATAAGTTGGGGAGATCCTTTACATAGGAAAGAATGGTCGGTTGTAGCTCCCGAAATTCGGCGTTACCTGTAGTCATAGTGATCCTTGAAGTGATACTTAATAAACTTAAGAGATATTAAGTAGATAGAAAAATTTGCCGGCATAGCGCTTGAATCAGCGGGCAACAACAGCGCAGCGTAAAGGAAATACAGTTACGGGTTCAGATGAACAATGCTACGGTGCGAGAAACGCGAAGCCAGGATTTAGGTGGCGACGATAAAAATCGTGCGATTGATGCTACGTAGAGTGAAGAAACGTAGAAGGAATAACAAGATGGTGGATTATACCACAAACAGGATTATTAATCGCGGTGTAAAAAGATTAAATATAGGATGAGGTCATACCAGAGTCACCAAACAGCCCATCAACTATCTTCCAGTGCATCGGCTTCCAGGTTAAACGCCGCCTTGATTAATCTTTTGGTATAGGGATGTTGCGGCTTTTCGAAAATTTCCTCGGAGCGCCCCTGCTCCAGCGTTTTGCCATCCTGCATGACAATCAGGTTATCACTCAGTGCTCGAACCACCTTAAGATCGTGACTGATAAAGATATAGGCGAGGTTGTGCTTTTGTTGCAGGTCTCGCAGCAGGTCGATGATCTGGGCCTGTACCGAGCGATCGAGCGCAGAGGTGGGCTCATCGAAGATAACCAGGTGAGGTTGCATGATTATCGCCCTGGCTATGGCGATGCGCTGGCGCTGACCGCCGGAGAATTCATGAGGATAGCGATCCCGGCTGTCGGGATCGATCCCGACTTCAGCGAGGATATCGATAACCCGTTGCTCGCGTTCCTGCTCGTTACCGATGTTGTGAGCTACCAGCCCTTCCTCGACAATCTCCCTGATGGAAAGCCTCGGGCTGAGGGAACCGTAGGGATCCTGAAAAACCACCTGCATTCGTCGTCGCAGCTGTTTCAGGCTGGCCGCATTGTGGCTCGAAATATCGATGCCATCGAAAAGTACGACACCTTCACTTTGGGTCAGGTGCAACAGTGCCAGTGCCAGGGTCGTCTTGCCGGAGCCACTTTCGCCAACTACTCCGAGTGTGTGCCCGGCCTGTAGTCTCAGGCTTATACCATCTACCGCCTTGATGTGATCCACGGTACGCCGCATCAGCCCCCTTTTCACCGGGAACCAGACCCTGAGATTTTCACAACTAATCACCTCGGGAGCGTCTGCTGCTCCTGGCACCGGCTTTCCTTTGGGTTCAGCCTCCAGCAGCAGGCGGGTGTAGGAATGCTGAGGGGCAGCCAATAGCTCCCGGGTCGCTCCCTGCTCCACGATCTCGCCCCCCTGCATGACGGCCACATGATCCGAGACCTTTTCGACGATACCAAGATCGTGGGTAATCAGCAGGACCGCCATTCCCATTTCCTGCTGCAGGGTCTTTAACAGGCCGAGAATCTGAGCCTGAATGGTGACGTCGAGTGATGTCGTGGGCTCGTCGGCAATTAGAATATCGGGGTCATTGGCCAGAGCCATAGCGATCATAACCCGCTGTCGCTGCCCCCCGGAAAGTTGATGAGGGTAGGAAGCCAGGCGCTTCTCTGGATCGCGTATACGCACCTTGCGCAGTAACTCCAGGCTTCGCTCACGCGCCTGCGAGCGGGTTAATCCCTTATGTACAATCAGCACTTCACCGATTTGTTTTTCTACCGTATGCAGTGGATTGAGCGATGTCATCGGTTCCTGAAAAATCATACCGATACGATCACCACGCACTTTGGTCAGCAGCGAGCGGTTTGCCCCGATCAGTTCTGAGTCACCGAAGCGAATACTGCCACCCGGATGGTACGCCCTGGGATAGGGTAGCAGTTGCATCACCGACAGCGCGATTACCGTCTTGCCTGAGCCGCTCTCACCAACCAGTGCCAGGGTCTCTCCCCGCCGCAGTTCGAGTGAAACGCCTTTAACCGCCTCGACCTCGTCACCGTTGGAATGGAAATAAGTAGAGAGACTGTCGATTACCAGCAAGGTCTCGTTCTGCTTTTTTTGCTCGAGGTCCATCCGCTAGCCCACGCTCTTTCGTGGATCGAATGCATCACGCACTGCTTCACCGATAAAAATCAACAGGCTCAGCATCACCGCAATGGTGAAGAACCCCGCCAGCCCCAGCCACGGCGCCTGAAGGTTCGCCTTACCCTGCGCCAGCACCTCGCCGAGAGACGCCGAACCCGGAGGCAGACCGACGCCGAGAAAATCAAGCGAAGTGAGGACTGTCACCGACCCCGCCAAAGTAAAAGGCAGGAAGGTCAGCGTCGCCACCAGGGCATTGGGCAGGACATGACGGAAAATAATGACAGGGTTACTCACACCCAGCGAACGCGCCGCACGCACATACTCAAAATTGCGCGCCCGTAAAAACTCTGCCCGTACCACACCGACAAACCCCATCCAGGAAAACAATAGCATCAACCCAAGCAGCCACCAGAAGTTGGGTTCGACAATGCTGGCCAGAATAATTAATAAATAAAGCGTCGGCATGCCGGACCATACCTCGATAAAGCGCTGGAACAGAAGATCGACCATGCCGCCGAAATAACCCTGCACCGCGCCGGCCGCTACACCCAGCACCGCCGAGATGATAGTCAGGGTGAAGCCGAAGAGGATGGAAATACGAAAACCGTAAATCAGACGCGCTGCCAGATCGCGTGCCTGATCGTCGGTGCCCAACCAGTGAGTCGAGTCAGGCGGAGAAGGCGCCGGTACCGGAAGATCCCAGGCAACCGACTGATGGTCATAGCGAATCAGCGGCCACAGCATCCAGCCTGCACTGTTGATCTTTTCCACAACATAGGGGTCCCGATAGTCGGTCTCGGTCTCGAGCTCGCCACCGAACAGGGTCTCCGGGTAGGCCTTGAGTATTGGACTGTAGAAGCTGTCCTGATAACTCACCAGAAAAGGTTTGTCATTGGCGACAAACTCGGCGAACAGGGTAAAAGTAAACAGCGCGAGGAATATCCATAGTGACCACCAGCCACGCCGGTTAGAACGGAAAACAGCCAGCCTCCGGCGGGTCATAGGACTCATTGCTCGCGCCCTCTTTATCAGCTTCGCTTCACTCATGCCATCACCTCTGCCGGGCCTCGAAGTCGATGCGCGGATCGATCACGGTGTAGGTGATATCACCCACCAGATTCATCACCAGTCCGAGCAGAGAGAAAAAGAATAGCGTGCCGAACATCACCGGATAGTCACGATTGAACGCGGCCTCGAAACCGAGCAGCCCGAGGCCATCGAGGGAAAAGATGATTTCGATCAGCAATGAACCGGTAAACAGTATACTGATGAAGGCAGCAGGGAAGCCCGCGATGACGATGAGCATGGCATTACGGAAGACGTGTCCGTACATCACCTGGCGTTCATCCAGCCCCTTGGCCCGGGCCGTCAGCACATATTGCTGGTTGATCTGATCAAGAAAGGAGTTTTTGGTCAACATCGTGAGCGTAGCAAAACCACCGATGGTCATGGCGGTGATCGGCAGTGCCAGATGCCAGAAATAATCAACAATTCGCTCCGGCCAGCTCAGGCTATCCCAGTTTTCAGAGGTTAATCCGGCCAGCGGAAACCAGTCGAGATAGCTGCCCCCGGCAAATACCACCAGCAGAAATATAGCGAAAAGAAAACTCGGGATAGCTGTACCGACAACAATCAACACACTGGTCCATACATCGAAGCGGCTACCGTCTCTAACCGCCTTGGAGATACCGAGCGGGATACTGATAAGATAAACCAGCAAGGTAGTCCAGATACCAAGTGAGATGGAGACCGGCATCTTGTCGATCACCAGGTCCACCACCTTACGGTCCCGAAAAAAGCTGTCTCCGAAATCAAACACGACGTATTTCTTCATCATATCGAAGAAGCGTATATGGATCGGCTTATCAAAACCAAAGCGGACTTCCAGCTCCTTGATAAATTCGGGGTCCAGCCCCTGGGCACCCCGATATTTGCTTTCAGCGCTGGCAGTGGCACCGACAGACTGCTTGCCTCCGCTTTGCAGGGTCTCACCGCCACCGCGGGTAATACGGTCGGTAATAGCGCTGCCCTCACCAGTCAACTGGGCAATAGCCTGTTCTACCGGCCCTCCCGGAGCTACCTGAATAATAACGAAGTTGATCACCATGATCGCAAGCAGGGTCGGAATGATGAGCAATAAACGTCGAACAATATAGGCGCCCATGTCAGCTCCTCGCTTTCAGGTAACGTGCCATTGACCAGATGCCGGCGATCAGCAACACCAGCAGCAGCAAGCCGCGCCAGTTACTCAGCGCCAACGAGCCTGGCCGCCCTGCTGTCTGCGACAGGGAGTCGTCACCAGCCAGCTGTGCCGCCAGCCGTTCTGCTTTCTCATGGTCAAACCACCAGCGCCCGGTCATCACCCCTGATTTGATCTCTACCAGGGGGCGACTGAACTTGTCCCAGTACAGTATGCGGTCAGCCGGGATATGCCAGTTGGGTATCACATAAAAGCCAGCCAGCAAAACACGATCCAGCGCCATGGTATTGGTAACCAGCTCGGCACGACTTTCAGAGGCAATCAAGCGTTCCACCAGTTGATCAATCACCGGATCCTTAATACCGGCAAAGTTACGGCTGCCCGACTGCTCCGCCGACTTGCTGGTCCAGTAGTTACGCTGCTCATTGCCGGGACTTTCAGATTGGCCCCAGACAAACACCATCATGTCGAAGTCGAAACTACGCATACGGTTGACATACTGGGTTTGATCGACCAGGCGTATACGGGCATCGATTCCCAACCGCTCAAGGTTTCTCACCATCGGCAGCACAATACGCTCAAAAGCCTGGGAAACCAGCAGAATTTCGAAGCGAAACGGCTCACCCGTTTCGTTGTGGACCCGCTTCATATCGCGAACCACCCAACCCGCCTGTTTTAACAAACGATCGGCCTGTAGCAAATTATCCCGCGACCAGCCACTGCCATCGGTCACCGGCGCCTGGTATGGCGTGCTAAAGACCCGGTCGGGGAGTTGATCTCGAAACTGATCCAAAACCTCAAGTTCAGCACCCCGGGGTAGGCCCTGCGCCATCATCTCGGAGTTGGAAAAGTAACTCTGGCTGCGAGTGTATTCACTGAAAAACAGATTACGATTGGTCCACTCGAAGTCGAAGGCATAACTGAGGGCTTCACGTACTGTTGGATCACTAAAGATAGGACGACGGGTGTTGTAAACAAGGCCCTGCATCCCTGTCGGCATTTTGTGTTTCACCCGTTCCTTGATTAGCCAGCCCTTCTCCACTGCGGGCACCTCGAAATCCACCGCCCAGGCCTTGGCCTGGTACTCGGAACGGAAATCGATATCTCCCGACTTAAGCGCCAGCCTGATCGCTGTATCGTCACGGTAGAAATCTGTACGGATAAAGTCGAAGTTATCGACACCGCGCTTCACCGCCAGGTCTTTTCCCCAGTAATCCTGCACCCGCTCCTGCACCACGAAACGACCAGCCTCAAAATCGGCTATGCGGTAAGGGCCACTGCCAAGTGGAGGCTCAAGCGTAGTCTTGTCAAAGTCGCGGGACTGCCAGTAGTGCTTCGGAAGGATAGGAATCTGGCCAACGATCAAGGGCAGTTCACGATTATTGCTTTCGTTGAAGTAGAATTTAACCCGTCGCTCACCCAGCTTTTCCAGCCGATCAACGCTGGCGTAATAAAAACGATACTGGGGATTCCCCCGGGTGGTCAGAATCTCGAAAGACCAGATTACATCGTCCGCAGTGATGGGTTTTCCATCATGCCAGCGCGCCTGTTCACGCAGATTGAAGATAATCCAGGAACGGTCGTCGGGCCACTCCATGGTCTCGGCAATCAGGCCGTATTCGGTAAATGGTTCATCCTCGCTGGAAACCATCAGCGTCTCCACCGACCCCGTGCCCACCGCATTGCCTTTGGGAATAAAGGGATGAAAGCTGTCAAAAGTGCCATTCGCGGCAGTGCGCAGGGTCCCGCCTTTGGGAGCATCCGGATTGACATAATCAAAGTGCTGAAAATCAGCGGCATACTTTGGCTCATCATAGAGCGCAATCGCATGACTCTTGTTGTCGTTGGCCCAGCCCCGGCTAAAGACAAGCAGTAATAGAATCGACAGGGTTATCTTGTTGACCACAGATAGATGCATAAATCAGTTTAATTGTTTTGCTTATAGTACTGAGAAGTTGGTTTGTAATCTATGGGTATTGAGTTAGCGTCGGCAAGATGAAGGCCTGGCCCCGGGAAGATTGATCCGGGCGATCCCCTGAAACAAATTTAAATATCTATAAATACCCATTTACGAGAATATAAAATAAAGTCTGCACTGGGTATAATCGCCCGCGTTATCAAAGACCAACAGGCTTTAATATGGTTCAAGCACTATCAACATTAGATCAGGCTATGCTACTAATCGACTCGGCCAACCGCGAAGACCCCAATATAGTCACCGCAGAAGGCAAGGAATGGCCGAAGGAGTTGCTTTATTCTACCCGCATGACAGATATGCTGGAACGGTTTTGCCCCCATGCAGATGATGCAATGAAACTGGCGATACGTGCTCAGCATATCGAACGCTGGAAATCACCTCGTAACGCTTATCCGATGGATCGAGTCGGCTATCTTAAGTGGCGCAAGGATTTGTATAAAATCCAGGCTAATACCGCCGCAGAACTACTCACTCAGGCAGGCTATGGGGAAGAAGAAGTCGATCGGGTTAAAAACGCCGTGGCGAAAAAGAATATCAAGGGTAACCCCGACACTCAGTTGCTCGAAGATGTTACCGATCTAGTCTTTATTGAACATTACATGCTGGATTTCGTTAACAAACACCCGGATTATAACGAAGAAAAATGGATCGATATTATCCAGAAAACCTGGAACAAAATGTCGGACTCTGCCCACGAGTTTGCTTTGGCAGGCAACATAAAATTGCCGGAATCACTCGCTCCCCTGATTGTAAAAGCGGTAACGCCTTAAATTAATTCATCAACAGTCCCACCAGTTTCGATATCTGGTGGGCGAATTCGCTTTCCAACGGGAAGGACAGCATGCCCATCACCGAGTAGCCCAGTAGCCACGGCATCAGGTAAAACCGAATCATAAAAAAGAACCATGCTACATAAATCGGTATTAGCGCGTGTACCAGAAAACCTGGCGTAATCGGCGCGAATACTTTTAACAGCGGATCGGTCGATTTAACAAAAAAACGCATAAAGAAAAACGAGCTGTCTTCCGGCAAAAATATTCGCATCGCGAACCGCCCTATCAGCGTCCACATGACCACACCCATCAAATAATCAATAATGATTACCCAAATCGGAAAAGCTTCAGCCACCGCGTTTACCCCTTAAATTATTTGAATTTATCGATACTACTGACAAAAAAAAGCCGGGGCAATGACCCCGGCTTTAAGCTTATAACAAATTGTCTTCTAGTGTGAAGAGCCCAGTACGGTTTCACCAGACGGTATACGAATTTCGTCTACCATTGCCTGGGTTTCTGCATCGGGTTCTGGAGTCATCAGCGATACAACAATCATCAACACCAGGCTTACCGGCATGCCGATGATAGCGAAACGCAGGTGATCGATACCAAGCCATGGATCCATACCACCCCACCGGATCATATACAGATACCAGGTGCCGACGATGAAACCACCCGCCATACCGGCGATAGCACCCTGCCGATTAGCCCGCTTCCACCAGATACCGAGTACGATCGGGAAGAATAGACCAGAGGCGGCGAAGTCAAATGCCCAGGCCACTGCACCGAGGATACTGGTTAGCTTCAGACTCGCTACAAACGCACCCGCAGCACCGATACACAGTAACAGGAATCGAGCTACCAGCAGGCGCTTTCGGGTTTCTGCTTCAGGATCGATGATCTTGTAGTACAGATCGTGAGACAAAGCGTTGGCAATTGCCAGCAGAAGTCCGTCAGCCGTTGACATAGCTGCGGCCATACCACCTGCTGCTACCAGACCGGAGATTACGTAGGGCAGACCCGCTATTTCAGGCGTCGCCAGTACTACGATATCGCCGCGCATAAAGAACTCATTGAGTTGCAATATGCCGTCTGCGTTGGCATCGATGATTTGTGCAAAGTCCACCGCTGACCACTTCTGTATCCACTCAAGCGCCATCACGGTTTCTATCGGCTTGCCGATGATACCCGTAGCCAGATTAGGATCGAGAATCTGCAACTTGGTAAAAGTCGCCAGTGCCGGTGCGGTAAAGTACAGCAGGAAGATGAACATCAGGGACCAGGCCACCGATTGACGGGCGGCTCTCACCGAAGGTGTGGTGAAGTAGCGCATCAGGATATGCGGTAACGAAGCAGTACCGGTCATCATACAGAATACCAGGGTTACGAACTTCCAGCTTGCCATCGCAGAGTCACCCGCAGTCGCAAACGGTACCGAAAGGGCTTTTAGACCACCCTTTGCACCCTCTACTGCATCCAGCGTTCCCAATCCGTGTAATCCTTCGAGCTCGGTAATCCGGGCAACCGCATCACCATATACGAACTGGGGAATCAGGCCGAAACCCTGCTTGTTAGACATCCAGAATACCGGTACCAGATAGGCAATGATCAGTACGATGTATTGTGCAACCTGGGTCCAGGTAACCGCACGCATACCACCGAGCATAGAACAGAGCAGAATACCTAACAGACCAAACCAGACACCGACTTCAAATGGAATCTGCAGAGCCCGGGCCGCGATTGTCCCGGTCGCATTGATCTGTGCTGTCACATAAGTGAAAGATGCAACTGCCAGCACGACAACACCTAGAAAGCGTGGCAGATTACCGCCATAACGCGTACCGATAAAGTCAGGCACGGTGTAGCAACCAAACTTCCGCAGGTATGGTGCCATCAACGATGCAACCAGTATATAACCACCGGTCCAGCCAACCACAAACGCCAGATAGCCGTGTCCACCGAAGTAGATACCACCCGCCATCGCGACGAAGGATGCACCCGACATCCAGTCTGCAGCAGTTGCCATACCGTTGAATACCGCCGGAACCTGACGGCCGGCGACGTAATAGGCATCAACTGCCATGGTCCTGGATAAAAATCCAATGCCGGCATAGATAACTATTGTGAATGCCACAAACAGAATACCTATCGTGTCGGCGCCAACACCCATTTGCTCGAGGATGGCCATTAACAATACAAATACAAGGAATCCGCCGGTATACAGACCGTAAACCTTGGGCAGATTATCGATAAAGTCGCCTTTAATCATGATTAGTCCTCCTCAGCGAAGCCGCAATCGCGGTCTATTTTGTCCTGGGATTTAACAAACCAGAACAAGGTCAGAACGAACACGATTTCGGAACCCTGTGCGGCCATGTAAAAGCCGAGAGGCCAACCAAAAAAAGTAATCGAATTCAGTGATGCGGCAAACCAGTGCACGACAAAAGAGAAAACGAACCAGATGGAGAGAGTAATGATCATAAGCGACTTTGTTCTTTGCCAATGCTCAGCTCTCTTAGAAGTTTCTGTACTAGTCATACATCCCCCTAATTGAAAGTAATGGAAACAAACGTTATGGTTGTGCTTTTGATTTATAAGTCTTTTTAATGCAGGTATAATATGACACAGGTATCTGCATCTTTGCCAGAGTTTAGTACGCCAAATTTAGTCAAAAACCGTTTAGGATCAGATTTTTTTTCAAAAATCAAGAAACATTGTTACGTTAAGTAACATAATAAAAAATATTACCTGTGAACGCGATAACTAAAGTAAAAAAAATGGTCAAACCCGCCTTTTCCAAACAGACCTGGCAAATGCTAGGTGATTATGTCGGAATAGGTAAACAGAAGAAGTCCGATGCTATCACCGACCTGGATAGCCTCGCCTCGTTTATCGATAGTCGCGCCAGCCACGTGGCACAAACTTCACTCTATGGTTACCTCAGAACCCGGGCCGGCACCAAATACCCTCAGCTCTTCGAAAACCCCGATATCCTGCAATCGATTAACATGGCCAAATGGCATATCTGGATGGCCTGCGTATCCGATTTAACAGTTTTTATCGGCCAGTTAGCTTCACAGGCATCTATCCAGCAGGATCAAATCACCGCCATGATGTCGTCTTGTTTAGATAAAATTTTGCAGCAAACCGGATTACCTGCCGAAGCCGGCGAAGACTTTCAAAATTCCATCGACAGGTTAAATCAGCGAGTTCATAGTTACGACTGGAGCAAACAGCGAGATGATGACAGCGTTTTCAGTCAAAGCCCCGAGGCTTTGTACTACTGGTCCCCGATTGCAGCAGAACTCAAAGAAAGCGACGAAGAAATAGTGCGCAACTCGATTCGATTTCGCTGGATTGACGTGAGACGGCATAGCCGACGCCTGCTCAATGTAGAGGCGTTATTCCGTGTTAATGCTTGATGCTGAGACAATCCTCCACAAGCTACCCTTCTCTACACTGGTAAACGAGCTCGCTGACAAACATCTTGAACCCGTTGGGCTAACGGAAGATATGCTGTTGGAATCAGAAGACAGCGAAGGCAATACAAATCATTTCCTGATACGAGCCGGTTGGCAGGCCGAAAACGCGGTCGGCGCAAAAGTCACCACGATTTTCCCACGCAATAATAATGATGATATCTGGCCGTCAATACAGGCAGTCTATGTTCTTTTTGATGGAGTCAACGGAACACCAATAGCCTGCCTCGACGGTACTGCTTTAACCTACTTAAAAACCGCCACCGACTCGGCACTGGGCGCAAAGTTGCTCGCACAACCCGATATAAAAAGCATGATGATGATAGGAGCCGGGGAAATGGCTTTTCATTTGATCACAGCCCACTGTCAGTTACACCCTTCGATTAATCAGGTTTACATCTGGAATCGGAGCGCTGAAAAAGCACAGGCGCTTAGCCAGGGAGAATTGAAACAGCGTTTTCCAGAAATAGAATTCTCCCGGATCGAATCAATTAATGACTATGTTTCACAAGTTGGTTTGATTAGCTGCGCAACTGCCTCGAAGGATCCGCTCATACCCGGTAAGCATCTGCAACCGGGCACCCATGTAGACCTTGTCGGTGCATTTACAGCCGATATGCGCGAGGCTGACGACGACTGTATGCGACGTGCCAGACTGTTTGTCGATGCGCGAGAAACGACAATTAACCGGATAGGTGAATTCATAATCCCTATAGCCAACGGAATCATTGAAGAATCTGATATTTGCGCGGACCTGTTCGAACTCTGCCAGAACAGACATCCTGGCCGACAAGCCGATGATGACATTACAATTTACAAGAACGGTGGCGGAGGTCATCTAGATCTTATGGTCGCACAAATGCTTTATGAACATAATCAATCCCATTAAACAATCACGGTATTTTATATTATGAGTAGTGACGACATTCGGCTCGCCTCGATCCAGGCAGCACACGAAAGGATTCGAGATAAAATTTATCCGCTGCGGATTACCGAGTCTCCGAGTCTGAGCAAACAGTTCAATCAGGAAATACTACTCGCCCACGAATATTTGCAAACTACCGGTGCCTTTAAATTACGCGGTGCATTGAATGCCGTGTTGCAACTGAGTGACTCTGATAAAAAAGTCGGTGTGACCGCGGTGTCGACCGGCAACCATGGCAAAGCCTTGTCCTATGCCGCAAAACTGGTTGGTGTCCCCTGTATTATCTGCATGTCGCAACTCGTTCCCGACAATAAGGTTCAGGGCATACGCTCACTAGGTGCCGAAGCTCGAATTATTGGACGCTCTCAGGACGAAGCCGAAATTGAAGCCAACCGCCTGGTTGCAGAAGAAGGATATGTGATGATCCCACCCTTTGAGCATCCGCATGTTATCGAAGGACAGGGCACCATAGGTCTTGAAATACTTGAGCAGGTACCCGATTTGCAAACCATACTGGTACAGCTTTCCGGTGGCGGTTTAATCTCCGGAATTGCAAAAGCCATAAAGTCGCAAAAACCAGGGGTAAAAATCATTGGCGTCTCGATGGAGCGCGGCTGTGCGATGATTAAATCACAACAGCAGGGTCAGCCGGTCGAAGTCGAAGAGTTACCCACTCTGGCCGATTCACTGGGTGGTGGAATAGGTCTCGACAATCGCTGGACTTTTGATATTGTTCGTGAACTCGTCGACGAATTAGTGTCACTCGAAGAAGAAGAAATTGCAGCAGGCATACGCCATGCCTATTTTAATGAGCAGGTAATTATCGAAGGCAGTGGCGCAGTTGGCCTTGGTGCCTTATTGGCCGGCAAAGCTAAACCACAAGGCAAGACCATTGTTTTGCTCAGTGGTAAAAATATTGATATGCAACTGCATCAAAAAATCATCAATCAGCAAAGCTACGAACTATAATAATGGCCGAAATAAAAATACTTACCGAAGCCGAGTTACGAAGTCAGATTAGCCTGGATCATCAGGCGATCGACTGCATTGAACAGGCTTTCCTCGCACTGGCGACCAAGCCCGTGGTCATGCCGCCCATTATGCGTCTGGATATAATAGACAATAATGGTGAAATCGATGTCAAGACCGCCTACATACCCGGTCTCGATAGCCTTGCTATAAAAATCAGCCCGGGATTCTTTGATAACCCAAAACTGGGACTTCCCAGCGTCAACGGTTTGATGGTTTTATTCAGTACAAGAACAGGCCTGGTCGAAGCCTTACTGCTGGACAATGGTTTCCTCACCGATGTTCGCACGGCCGCAGCAGGTGCGGTAGCCGCAAAGCATTTATCCAGAACCGATTCTCATCATGCCGCCATCATCGGTGCCGGTGTTCAGGCCGCCTTACAACTCGAGGCCCTGACTCTTGTCCGCGATATAAAATCGGTCACTCTCT
>JAOUJX010000410.1 GCA_029882955.1 Gammaproteobacteria bacterium | reverse complement strand
GTTTCCCAGTGCTAAATCCTGTTTTTCAGCGTTAACTGCACTGATATGACTGGCAGGGGAAGAGCCCGCTTCTGTAAGAGGTGATTCTATATTTTGCATTTATTTAAAGCCCTATAGTATTAACAGGTCGTTTAAAGATACCGATTGGTTGTAGTTGTCAGCCCAGATACCGGAGATGCCGGAAAATCTACTACTGGATAACTACGGACGGTACTCAATATAACGTTCCAAATTGTTCCCGATTATTGGTTTAATGCTGACGATCTGCTGTTTTTCGAATAGTTAATGTGCTTTATAACTATCGGTTTCAAGTGCTTGAACTTCTATGATATAGCGAGATTCCAGCCAGCTTTATATGTCAGTTTAAAGTCTTGAAATATAGTCCTCAAAAACCTGACATACAATATAATGTGTTTTTCTCTCAGGTCAAGTACATTATGTTGTGTGTTAGTTTGTGGATCAGCGGGGTATAAGCTGTGGATAACTATTGTATTTTTTCTCCAGACGGCTCTATAAAAGGCTTGAGGTTCCTCCTGGATGTATATCTAAATTGTTGTTTATTTATAAATACAATCGACGAATAATTTTTATAAAAAAAAACTATGAATTTGTGTGCTGCAAAAGAGAAATGTTAGAAAGTATAGTGAACTTAAAATACTCTATAATTGACGCTGCTGCGACTTGATGAATTTTTATGCGCTTATCACAAATTATCCCCATTCTTGAACAGGAACTCGTCAGTGCCCATCAGGGTGTACATACTCCTGTTATGTTATGGGGGCCACCCGGCGTTGGAAAATCTCGTGTCGTTGCGGAATTAGCGGAGCAGCTTAAAGCGCCAATGATAGATCTGCGGCTGTCTCAAATCGAACCGAGCGACTTGCGTGGTATTCCATACCGGGATGGCGATGGCGTCGAGTGGGCGGTACCACGGATGTTACCGAATGTCGAACGCCACGGCGAAACCGGCATTTTGTTTCTGGACGAAATTAACGCCGCTCCACCGAGTGTTTCAGCCGCTGCCTATCAGCTGATACTGGATAGACGTCTTGGCGAATATACGGTTCCTTCAGGCTGGGCTATATTTGCTGCCGGCAACCGTCAGGGGGACCGCGGTGTATCGCATGTGATGCCTACGCCCCTGGCTAATCGCTTTACCCATTACGAAGTCGAGGTGAATCTGGAAGACTGGGTGTCCTGGGCTATGCGTGAAGGCATAGACGAACACGTGATTGGATTCCTGCGATTTCGTCCGGAATTGCTGTTCGAATACGATCAATCCGAAAACCCGATTGCTTTTCCATCGCCCCGTACCTGGGAATTCGCGCATAGAGCGCTTAAAAAATTCGATGGCCGGCTGGAATTGCTCAGCGCTGCACTGGAGGCCTGCGTGGGAGAGTCAGCGGGTATCGAGTTTATGGCTTACCTGGAGCATCTGGAGAAGTTACCCGACATTGATGCCATCTTAAGCGGCGAGCTTGTCGAGCTACCCGATGAAGTCGATTTACAGTATGCAGTGGCGGCAGCATTAACCCGGCGTGCCAGGTCCTTAAAACCTGAAGACGGTATTGGCCTTAAGGCGCTGGAGAATATTCTGTCCTTTGCTACCCATTTTCCTCAGCGCGAAATCGGGGTCATGTTGGTTAGCGACCTTCATCGAATACTGGGCGGAGAGTTGTTCAAGCTCGAAGGATTTATTCATTGGGCTGAGGAAACCGCCGGACTACTGGTCGAATAGTAAGGTTTCGAGACGCCGACTCGTGTACGAATTAGAACAGTCTGCCATTAGTCGCTTAACCGCGGCTCGCACCCGTTTAATTATGGAGTTTCCATTCCTGGGCGTGCTGGCTTTACGACTACCGCTACGCGCAGCAGACCCTGCCTGGTGCGCAACTATCGCCACCGACGCTCGTTGCCTGTTCTTTAATACCGCCTGGATAATATCGCTGAAGGAATATGAAGTGCGTTTCGCCATCGCCCACGAAGCTATGCACTGTGCGCTGGCTCATTTTGTACGCCGCGGGCCACGTAACCCACTCCGATGGAATATCGCCTGCGATCTGGCCGTCAATGGGATCCTCATGGAGGCAGGCATGGCCCGCCCGGTAGAGGCTATCTATGATCGTCGATATGCCAAGCTCAGCGCAGAAGAAACCTATAGTGCACTGCCCAGTGATTATCGCAGTAGCGCTTTCGACATCCATCTCGATACGCACTACAAGGAGCAAGCTGAAGGCGATAATGAAGTAACCGATGATGCCGGGGAAGACACTAGCTCATCAAACCTCGCCAGGCGACCGCCACCGCTCAAACACGCCGAAGTTGAAGCCCTGTCCCGTCAGTGGAGACAACGCATGGCAGGGGCTGCACAGCACGCCCTGCGCACCAGTCATTTAAGTGACCACATGAAACGCCTGATAAATCGGCTGCTTAAACCGAAATTACCCTGGCGCGCGATAATGTCACCCTATTTTCTTTCACTGGCACGCGGTGATTACAGCTACGAACGTCCTTCGCGCCGTGAAGGTGATATTATTTTCCCGCGTCTCGCTAGTCGTGGTTCGGTCGTACATGTTGCCATCGACAGCAGTGGTTCCATTCGTAAAAAGGAACTTTCAGAATTCATCAGCGAAGTGAATAGCCTAAAATCGATTGTTGGCGTCGATATCACGCTACATATTTGCGATTTAAAATTATCCGACGAAGGCCCCTGGCATTTTCCGGCCTGGCAGGCAATGGAAATACCACAGCATGTATCTGGTGGTGGGGGCACAGATTTAAGGCCAGTCTTTGACTGGTTAAATAAGCGAAATATATGTCCCGATTTACTGGTCTATTTTACTGACGCGGAGGGGCCGTTTCCGAGGCATCCACCTGAATTTCCGGTGGTCTGGGTTATTAAGGGAGCCAGGCAACCGCCCTGGGGTCGGCGTATTGGTTTGAATTGATTGATAATTAAAAATATCAATATGATGCTAAGCTTAATAGAAAATAAGATACTGTTAATAATGGGATTAAATGCATAAAAATAAAACACCATCATTCATAGGCGATCGCGAGGCAATAGAAAATCTTCTGCAAGTCGAACATCAGAATATGGTCGATTGGCTACACGACGAGCTCGGTCAAAACCTGGTTGCAATTAAAAGTTTTGCCGCTGCAATTATGGAACAGAGCAAAGGTCGGGACGACGATACTGCCGAACTAGCCGAATTCATCAAACAGGCTGCCGATCAGTCTTATCGATCTACCTATGATTTGATGCAGGAGCTCCGAGCAGAAGAGCACGCAGAGTTGTCGGTTGATAAAGCACTTGAAACCTGTCTCGAAGAAGCTCGCCTGAACCAGTTGGGTATCGCATTCAATCTTGACATTGATATCAGCCCTGACGACATGCTGGACCGATATACT
>JAOUJX010000409.1 GCA_029882955.1 Gammaproteobacteria bacterium | reverse complement strand
ATAACTGATGGTAGGAAATAATTTCTTCCAGCACATCATTCGGATGCTGCAACTTTTCACTGTATAGCAATTTATCCAGCGCCTGCAAACTACTGCGACCTACAGTAATGTAACCAGAGGAACCGTCTCTTTCTTCGATGTCCTGAATGATCAGGTTATTCAAATCCATACTGGACGACCTGAAATAAAAATATTCCCGATTGAGAAACGAGACCTGGTGTTCGAACGGCGTCAGTTGCTTGCTGCTTTGCTGATTCTTTAGAATCAATTTTAGTTCGGCTCGAAACTGCCCGAAAATAAAACGAGGGATGAATATTTTCCTCCCTTCGGCGGTATTCTCCAGCGCATATATCTGGAATCCATGGTCGTTTATAAAGCGCTGGATGCTGAAATTATTATGGCGGCCGCCCCGTTTTGAGAACTTGATTTCAGCCGAAGCATGCCGTGAATTTGTTTTTGCCATTGTTATCCCGTGAGCGCCGTTTATCGTATTAACAGGGAAACACGTCGATTGCGTGCCCTGGCGTTTTCCAGCTCGGCACCATATTTGCCTTTGATATCGACCACTGCCCTGGTATCGGCATAACCCACAGCGCGTAAGCGTTGATCAGAAAAACCCACGCTCCTTAAATGCAAAATAACACTGCTTGCACGCTTGCCACTTAAGCTCCAATTAGTCTCTACCTCGCCTTCATCGATCCGATAAAATGGCACATCATCGGTATGCCCTTCGACATCAATGAGGTATTCAGTTTTCAATATTTCCTGCAACAGCGGCCTGATAGTTTGTAGCGCCTGCGATTTGATCGCAGCCTTTCCCGGTGCGAAAAGCACGCCCGTATCCAGGTCCACACGCACGCCATCTTTCGCGAGTTCAACCGATGCACCAGGAATTCCCGGTGCGGAGTCGATGATATTCTTTAGCTTAAGGGATAGCTCTACCAGAGTATTATCGGTGCTACCAGTCATGACACTTTTAATTTTCTCGAACGAGCCAATGTCGATTTTACTCATGGTCAAAAGCATAACGAGAAATACGCAGAGGATAACCATTAAGTCGCCGAAGCTAATATAAAATGAATCGAGGCCCTCCTCCTCCGATTCCGCGGCAAGTTGCTCGAGACTCATGTCGAGGTATCCATTTTGATATTCATTGCCATTGAGTCCAGCTGGCGCTCATCTCGCCTAATTAACGCACTGACACGGTTCATCAGCAGTTTATGCGTTTCTATATAAATATTATTGTGGTGCTCCAGTCGGCCAGCCAGTGGCGTAAAGACCAGTGAACCGAGCACCGATCCGAATGCCGTGGTCATTAACGCCAGCGACATAGCAGGACCTATCTGAGTTGGGTCTTCGAGTGACTGGAGCACTTCGATGAGACCGATAACGGTGCCCAGCAAGCCCAGCGCAGGGGCGACTTTCGAACCCTTGTTGAGTAGCGAGGCCGCGACCTTTCTTAACAGAAAAACCGATGCGATTCGATTGGTGACAAAATCTTCTATTTCTTCATAGAAAAGCTTTTCCTTGCGCATATGAACGATGTCATTGAGTAATTCGCCAGTGATTTCGCTACCGTCGCGCAGCTCGAGGATGCTACCGCCCTTGATAATCATTTCGTCCAGTTCATTAATGACCGGGTTAAGGTGTTTGACCGGGCTCGAAATAAACGAGCGAATCACCAGAACAATAGTATGGAAAAATGTTTCCAGATCGAACTGAAATAACAAGACCCCGAAAGTGCCGCCAACGACAAAGAAAAAACTACGGAAATCGTTAAACAGTATGGTGTTTCCCGAACCCAGCCCGATGCCAAGCCCGGTATCGATGCCAATCGCCGATACCAGTACCGTAGTGAGTAACGCAACGCTAAAAAACACCGTTATCGGGTCGAAGCGTCTTTTCGAAATACTGAGGTATTTTTTATCTCTTAAGCCATTCATAGATTCATCTCTAAGCCTTACTATTATTTCCTTCTGCCTGCGCCGTTTTGACCAACTGATTCTTGGCGATATCGTAAACAATGAGTTGTTCCTGTACACGACTGGTAAACTGCGTAGCACTCTTCGAACCATAAACGGCAAAATGCGCGACATAGCCGTCAACAATCGAAATCTCTACTTTCGCACCACGGACCAGTGATTTTATGGTGTCTGTCTCGATCGAATTCACTGCCTTAACCTGGAATTCGTTACGCATCGAGTCGCGTGCCTTAAACATATTTTTTTCAACGTACAATATTTCTGCAGTACGCTTCTCCAGCCCGTCAATATCCCCGTTGATGAAAAAGATAATACCCAGTGGCAGGTCCCCTCCTTCTTCGACAATAATCAGGCAACGTTCCTGGTATTCAGGGATTCTGTCGAGCATATGGGTCGGAATATCCATTACAGACTTCTGACATTTGACTTTAATTTTCCTGCGTTTCAAATCGACCTTTTCGACCCGGCACAATTTCGCGTTATCGGGCAATACCCGCTGCGAATCGAGCGCCCGTGAAGCCCGGCTCAAAGATTTTTGCTCTCGGCTCAATTCCTGACTAAGGGCATTCACCTGGCTTAAAAGCTCATCATTGTCGGCTTTTAACTGTTTTATTTCGGCGCGTAAATCCCTATTCTTTTTGAGTTCGGGATCTGGCTCCCAGGTAGACAGATTTTTGTCGGCCAGTTTCGTCTCATATTTCGAAATTTCATCGTAAAAGCTTTGCAGTATATCGCCAACCTGATTTTTCTTTGGTAACTCGAACCGAATACAGGGGATATATTCACTGACCTTGGCATCAGGGCTTTTGTCGTCTAAACCAGACCCTTTCGCATAAATTGAAAAACTAAGGCTATCGAGGCAGGATAAAATATTCTCCAGGTTTGGTACAAAACCATTCGCATCAAGAACAGTTTTTATAGTCGCCACTGGATTAGAAAACAGGACTCGATCGATAGTGATGTAGAAGAATTTTCCTTCCTGATCAAAATCGACAGCTGAGAGATTTTGATTTATCGATGCCTTCGACAGGTCAACAAAATCTTTCTCCGAGATTACTTTCAGTTTTTCTTTTTCAAAAATCGCCATGGATAAATCTTTATATAGTCCACTGGCGCGATACTGCTACGCCGGGTAATCGCATACTATCTAATGATTCACTCGGGAAAGAAATAGAAATAGGTCCACAGCGGCGAGAAATAAAGTGCTTGCTTTTAGGAAATCTCCGGGTCGGGTCCGGATTTTCGGGCTGACGGGGTACAACGGTAAATGGTGATTAATAGTGAATTTGCTCTGTTGGCCATAAAGACGATATCGCAACACCCCTAAGACACAAAAAAGCCCGCTAAAATGCGGGCTTCCGGGTGTTTTGAAACTTTGTGAAATCTAATCAGTCATTCTGAATCACGATACTCGGGAAGGCTGCTGAATGATCCTTG
>JAOUJX010000408.1 GCA_029882955.1 Gammaproteobacteria bacterium | reverse complement strand
TATCTACGGAGGCAATGGAAAAGACCGAATAACTATGAGCAGAGTAATTTCACAATGGATAAAAAAAACATCGCTGACCTCGCTCATGCTGATGATTTTGCTCCAGAACCTGTTAGCCCAGACGCCGGAGGTTTTTGTTGATGGCTCCAGCAACAACTTCCCGTCCATCAATTACCTGAATGAAGCAGGTGACGTCGCCGGGTTTGGCCACGATCTGGCCATGTCACCGGAAGGTAGCACCGAGAAGGCGACAGGTGAAATTGATATCCATACCAGTAATGTCATTCTCCCTGAACACACACTGATGCCCTGGTCAGACATTCAACAATCAATCTGCGAGGAATTCAAATGCGTATCATGATAGTAGACGACAATATCGACGCTGCAGAAAGCCTCTCCGACCTGCTTGAACTGGAAGGACATCAAGTGGAGATATTCCTCAGCGGAGATTCGGCTGTGACGGCCTATGACGGAGACAAATTTAAAATGGTGATGATGGACCTGAAAATGCCCGGCATGAGTGGTGTGGAGGCAATCCGGCAGATCAAGGCAATCGATAAGAATGCCTCTGTAATCGTCATCAGCGGAAATACCGTCCTCGAAGATCTTGAAGAAGTGAGTGAACTGGGCATCAAGGCACTTTTTAGAAAACCCTATGATGTAAACGAGTTGATTCATCGGATTCACCAGGAATCTCTTTCGGGATGAGCAATGACCGGGGTTCTGGACACCCCGTAGACGTCATCCAGCAAAATACTCAGAAACGGCTCATACTTTGCACCATATCACCACAACAAAGCAGTTACTTCGCCGGCCAACTAATGGTCATCAGTCGTTCAGACTCAAACCCGGAAGAATATGAACTGCATTTCCTCGGCAATTGCTCCTGCATTGCCCTACAACCATACATCCATGCATATATCTGGACGATTTGGCCGAACGCTAATAATATTAAACCCAATGTTAACTTAATCAGGAAAGTCGACCTTGCACAGCTAACCATTCAGGTGTGTCCAGTACACTACCTGCGAGTTGACAGACACCTTGATAAATTTCTTCTGGCGCACCTTCCTGCAAGCCCTTGAACAGGGAAACACGTTCCTCGATATGCATGGCCGGGATCATGATCTTGAGAAATTCACCCATGGTTTCCGGCGGCAAAGACTGCCGAATCTGCATGGTTAGCGCCATCAGTTCCTGGTCACTGAAATTTGCCTGCAACATCGGCATAGCGAGGGTTTCTTCATCCGACATGTGTTGCAGGTATTGGCTGCAGAACAGGGAATAGTGGCTGTATAGCAATTGTTGTATTTGCCATGAGTCATCTTGATTCGCTTCGATCAAGCGGTCAAAAAGTGTTTCGATTTCACTAAAACTCTTATCCAGAACCTCATGATCTTTCTCGAGATTTACCACAATACGTTCATCGACCGAATTCAATAACGGGTGGACATGCAGTTCTTCATGATGTGCGTGTAGCCTCAACAACTCTGCAAAACGGGAAAATGAATCACGCACTTGTTTGACTTCCCCCAGCCCTCCGGCATCGAGACGGCCAAGGCGGCCTACCCAGTCACACAGCTCTCTCCTGATGCCCTTGTGAATATCCTGGTAGATATCGTGCCTGTTATTTTTCATATTTTTCTCCTGTTGATGAGTGAACAGTCTCAACATTAATAGGGCGGCGATCTGTTTTCTTTAATTTGGCATTATTTTTTTCTCAAGAAACGATTAAGATTGATTTACTTCCGATTTGTAACGAACCTCGATAACCATGATCTATTCATTTTTCGACTGCCAAATAGATACCGTATTACTCGAATTAAACCGAAATGGCATAAGAGTCGATATCGAGCCACAGGTTTTCTCTCTCCTTATCTGCCTGATCGAAAACCGGCACCGTGTGATGAGCAAAGACGAGATTCTCGAAAGCGTCTGGTGCAGCAGGATTGTGAGTGATGGTACTCTGAATACCCGGATCAATGCGGCTCGCAAAGCGGTTGGTGATAATGGTCAATCACAGAAAATAATCCGTACCCTGCCTCGACGTGGATTTCGATTCGTAGCTGATATCGATGCCTCATCAGATAAAAATCCGACCTACGAGCCAACAACAAAACAACCATCGTTAATTGTGTTGCCATTCAAAAATTTATCTGAGAACTCTGGACACGACTATTTCGCGGATGGACTAACGGAAGACCTGCTGACCGGGCTATCCCGCTTATCGGTATTACGCGTCATTGCGCGTCACACCAGCTTTTATTACAAGGGGCACGATGTAACCAACGGAATTGAACAGAGCCTGGGAATCGATTACCTGTTCCAGGGAAGTGTACGACGAGCGGGTAAGCAGGTGCGCATCTCGGCACAAATGATCGATTCCGCAGCCGGAGAAGTGGTCTGGGCAGAACAATTTGATGGATTTCTAGACAACATCTTCGATCTCCAGGACCAAATCGCCAGTAAAATAGTGGCTTCACTGTCCATACATCTGACCCGGGAAGACCAGACACACCTGATATCGCGTTATTCCGCCAGCACAGAAGCTCGTGATTTCTTTATGCAGGCACGCTTACGCTATCGTTATCCCGGTCCGCTCGCCAATGCTGAGGCACATCGCTTACTAGATCAGGCACTGGCACTGGACCCGGATATGGGTTGGGCCATGGCGATACGTGCTTATGTTAAATTCCATGCCTGGTACTTCCACTGGTCACATGACAAAGACATAATCACCTCGGCCATGGCTGATGTGGTTAAAGCAGTGACCCTGGACCCCGACCTGGCACCGGTACATTCCTACTATGGCTGGTTGCACATGTGGCAGCAAAAACACGATATCGCTCTTGAGGCTCATAGAACAGCACTCGCTATCGATTCAAATTACGCCGAGGGCTATATTTGGTACGCCTCTTCTCTAATTTATGCTGGCAATCCAGAAGCCGCGTTTGAACCCATGAGAAAAGCCCTGTTACTCGATCCTCATTTTCCAGCGTTTTATCGCATCAATTTCGCCAACCTGTTTATCCATGTTGGAGAATACGAAAACGCAACTAAACAACTGGAAGTCATTCAGCAGAAAACCCCCGATTTCCCGATGACCTATGTTTTTCTTGCAATAGTCAAAAGCCTGAAAGGTGATCTGGAAAGCGCACGTCAGGCCAGCAGCGAAATCTTGCAAAGAATTCCCGGAACCAACCTGCAGGAACTTGGGCAACGGCTGCCCTATGCCGATAAGAGTCACTGGAACAATGTCATGTCTGCACTGAAAAGTGCTGGTCTCGAGTGAGCTATATATAGTGGTTACTCTATCCTGATTAACTGACCACCCATAAAGAAAGCCACACCGAGAAATTTCGGGTAGCAAGTTGAAGATTTCCAGGGTGTTTTTCTTTCCCACTCTCACGTGACTACCGAAT
>JAOUJX010000407.1 GCA_029882955.1 Gammaproteobacteria bacterium | reverse complement strand
TCAGAGGAAAAAGCTTTTCATCATCGACAACTTAATTCCCCATCCACTTTCTCAATATAACCCTCAACTCCTCAAGATTGAAAGGCTTGGGTAATACATCGTTCGCTCCGGCCTCGAAACATTGATCGATGTCCGTCTGCATCGCATTCGCAGTTACCGCGACAATTGGAATGTTACTGAGTTCCGTCTCTGAAGATCTAACTGTTCTGATTAATTCGTAGCCATCCATCACTGGCATCCGGATGTCGGTTAGCAGCAAATCGTACCGGTCCGATTCCAGGAGTTTCAGAGCATCCACGCCATCATTGCCAAATTTGGCGCTGTAACCCAGATAACTAATTTGCGCTTCCAATAATTCCTGATTCACCGGATTATCTTCGGCCACCAGAATATTTATATTTGCCGGATTTTCATCATCTTCGACCGGCTTACTCATATTTTCTTCGGCTGAAGCATTAACAATTCCCATCGGGGTCTGAGCCGGGGGAAACGTCAGTGTGAAGGTGCTACCTTGACCGACAGTGCTTTCAACTTCGATCTCGCCATTCATTAATTCAACCAGTTGCCGGGTTATCACCAGCCCGATACCGGAACCTTCGATCGCACCCGCTTCTACACCCAGACGATTAAACGGTTGAAATAATTCACTGAAGCGAGCCTTGTCTATCCCCATACCGCTATCCCTGACGCTGATCGTGACAAAGCCATCGAGATCACTATGACAACTTATGGTTACATCGCCATTTTGTCGATTGTATTTCACCGCATTCGACAACAGGTTAAGAAAGACCTGCTTTAACCGAACGGCATCCACTTCGAGTACTATGCCGCGACAGTCATCGGGCTCGAAAGTTATCGAAATACCCCGACTTTGAGCCATATCGCTGACCCAGAAGATACTTTCACTAATCGTATTTTCCAGAACCACTGATTCGATCGACAAATCCATCTGACCGCTTTCAATTCGAGATAAATCGAGAATTTGGTCGATTAAACTGAGCAGATGCTTACCGGCATTATTTATGTCAAGCGCGTAGGACTTACCTTTTTCGCTCTGGCCTTTATCGTATTTAAATAACTGCGAAAAGCCGATAATGGCATTTAATGGTGTGCGTAGTTCGTGACTCATGTTCGATAAAAACTCGGTCTTTGCCGCATTGGCTTTTTCAGCCATTATTTTTGCTTCGATCAGTTCAGCTTCGTCTTTTTTACGTTCGCTAATATCTTCTACTATATGGATCACCCTTTCCCAGCTATCTTCAAAACCACTCACCACCTGAGCAATCAGACGCAATTCAAATGGGGTATTATTGATGCGAGTGTCGACACATTCAGCCTCGAAAGCCATGTTTGAACCCAACAGCGCCTCTATTTCAGAAATGTAAATTTCGCACCAATAATCGCTCCACCATACAGAGATGGTCTCTTCGATTGTGACAAATTCTTCTAACGAGTCCGCGCGGTGGATAGCCAACAGGGCATTGTTGACATTCTTTACTACTATTTGATCTACGGCCTGGCGCAATTCTTCGGAATTAGCTTCAAGGTAGGCTCTCAGATCACTCACTCCCTGTTCTCGAAGTTTATCGACAAGCTTTTTTAAAGATGAGAAATCAGCTTCCTTAACACCCAGCGGTAGCTGCGCAAATAACGAACTGTAACGCTCTTCGCTTTGCTTTAATGCCTCGATAGCCCGATGCCGATCGGTAATATCCTGAACCGCACCGTAAGAATGGGTCTCTTTACCCTGTGGATCAAAAACTGAAAGATATAGTTCAAAGACGTGTCGAACTTCTCCATTCGGCCATATAATCCGATATTCGAAGGAATGCGCCCCGGCAGAGTCACCGCTTTTTTCCGTATGAACTTCGTTACTTCTTCGATAATGCTCCAGGTCATCTGGATGAATGCAATCATAGAAACCGTCGAGACTATCCAGCTTTTCTTTCAATTCGGCCATACTGACACCGAAGATCTGCGCCATCTCCGGTGAGTAATAGGTTGCCTGGCCCGCTATTTCATCCCATTCCCAGAAACCTAGTTTCAACGCGGCCGAAAGCGCCCGCAAACGATCATTGCCGGACCCGGTGGATTGTTGCAATTCTTCGACCTGCTGGCTTAGCTCGTCGATCCGAGCATGAAGCTGATCGGTCGACAGGTTTGCATTAGTTATCTTCGATGCCTTAATTTTCAAGGTAAGCCTTTGTTAAATCTACAAGTTGGCATTTAATGCTCGTGCAGCGAGCTAGCTTTGTCAAATATATGATCCAATAAGCGCCTGACTTCATTACTTTTCGCAAAATTCACCATACAATCTATTAATTGTAATAGAGTTCACTGGTATGAATATCAACACCATCGAAGACCGCATCATCCCACCAACCATAGAAACCGAGTTCGATGCCGGTCGCCACTACCGTGCCAAACTCGGCTACGTCTTACTCGCTACCGAACAGACCGTGCAGGACGACATCATCAAACTGCGTCCCGAGGGAGTTGGTATACATTTTGCGCGCGCGGCAATCCCTAACTCGATTACCAACGAAAGCCTCGCCAAACAGGTCGATTTACTGGCTAATTGTGCCTCAACTTTATTACCCGATGGCAGCCTCGACGTCATTTGCTACGCCTGCACTTCAGGTAGCCTGGTTATCGGTGAGGATAAAGTGCACAAAGAGCTCAACAAAGGTGCTCCAAGTGCCATAGCAACCTCTTTGATCCGAGGAGTGATTCTAGCCCTGCAACAGGTTAAGGCTCATAGGATTGTTGTAGCCACTCCTTACCTCGACGAGATCAATGCCCGCGAAGTCGAATACCTGGAAAATGCCGGGTTCGAGGTCCTGTCGATCTCTGGTTTGAATCTGGAAAAAGACAGCGATATGGTGCGCGTTAGCCCCGAATTTATCGCACGCTTTGCTAAATCCATCGACAGACCAGATGCCGATGCCGTTTTCATTTCCTGCGGAGCACTGCGGGCGCTCGACGTCATCGGAGAGATCGAAGCCGAACTAGGCAAACCGGTCATCTGCAGCAATCAGGCAATGATCTGGGATACGCTGCGTCTTGCGGGCATTGATGATAAAATCGATGGTTACGGTCAGTTACTTTTGCAGTATTAAGTAGATGAAGTTTTCCGTCTTCCTCCACACCAGCGGTGACCGCCCGTTGATGGCTATCGGCTTACTACTGGTCGGTGTATTTACACTCGCCTGCCAGGATTCACTGGTGAAGCTAATGTCGTCGGAGACTTCTTTCTGGCAATTTCAAACCCTAAGATCAATCGGTAACGTCGGCTTTGCGGTGATGCTGGCAGGACTCAGTGGTAGTTACGCGCTGCTGCGCCCGGCGAAGTGGCGCGCGGTACTACTACGCTCCAGCTTCTTGATGATTTGCATGTTTTTCTTTTTTTCCGGCGCGCCTTTTCTGACCGTC
>JAOUJX010000406.1 GCA_029882955.1 Gammaproteobacteria bacterium | reverse complement strand
GTAGGCACTCTGGTGAAGCTAAGTAATGGGCGCCTGGCGGTGGTTCTGGACCAGGGTGAAAACCTG
This sequence comes from Gammaproteobacteria bacterium, assembly GCA_029882955.1. Classification (GTDB taxonomy): domain Bacteria; phylum Pseudomonadota; class Gammaproteobacteria. The sequence goes on along the minus strand of JAOUJX010000406.1, from coordinate 3,369 downwards.
TTAAAACCTCGAGTTAAGGTGGTTTATTCAACTAACACGAGGGCTTTTATCGAACCCAGCATAATCGATCTCAAAAAAACCGATGGAGCTATCGAGGATGTTATGGATCCCACCGAATTTGGTATCGATGTAAATAAGATTGCCGGGCTGACTGAGTAAACCGCTTGTCGAACATCCCTGGCGTTTTGATTGTTGCATTATTAAGAACAATGATTTCATATTAATGCTGTTTATTGCCTTGTTAGCATCGTCAATAATGCTTCTCATTATTCTCTAAAGAAGCTAGTCATGAGTGCTGAATTAAAAATTGAAAAAGGCGAATTCGTTCGTGCCGTATCGGACTTTAGAAACTGGGTTACCAAAGATGGTAGCATCGGTCCGGGCGGTGAGGCTGGCTTTGCTGCCGAACCTGGTCGCTATCATCTCTATGTTTCCCACGCCTGTCCCTGGGCGCACCGTACGATGATTTTTCGTTCGCTAAAAGGCCTGAAAAATGTGATTTCGGTTTCGGTAGTACATCCACTGATGCCAGCGGAAAGCTGGGTATTCGGCGAATATCCGGGCACCACCTCAGATCATGTGAATAACGCCAGTTATTTGTATGAGAATTATTTAAAGGCCGATTCGAATTTCGATGGTCTGGTCACGGTGCCGGTATTGTGGGATAAGAAACGCCAGACTATCGTTAACAATGAGTCGTCAGAAATCATCCGAATGTTGAATTCCGCATTCGACGAATTTACAGATGTCGATCTTGATTTTTATCCAGAGTTACTGCGCGAAGAAATCAACATTATCAATCAGTCGATTTACGATAACGTCAACAATGGTGTTTATCGCTGTGGTTTCGCCAGAACGCAACAGGCTTATGACCAGGCTTACGATCGATTATTCGATACCCTCGATGAGCTTGAAGACAGGTTGTCGAAACAACGATATCTAGTTGGTAGCCAGATCACCGAGGCAGACTGGCGTTTATTTACCACATTAGTACGATTCGATGCTGTGTATTACAACCATTTTAAAACCAATAAAAAGCGATTGATTGAGTATCCGAGCCTGTGGGCTTATACGCGCGAGCTATATCAGGTTCCGGGCGTTGCTGAAACGGTCAACATGGATCATATCAAATATCACTACTTCGCCAGTCATCGTTCTATTAACCCCACAGGAATTGTACCCAAAGGCCCCGAAATTGATTTTCTGCAGCAACATGGAAGGGAGAAATTATGATTAAAATTCGACCCGGTGATGAACGAGGTGTGGCAAGCCACGGCTGGCTTGAGAGTCGCCATACCTTTTCGTTTGCCAGTTATTATAATCCCGAACACATGGGGGTCTCCGCGTTACGTGTGATTAACGATGATAAAGTTACTCCGGGGAACGGATTTGGAGCACATTCTCATCAAGATATGGAAATTATCAGCTATGTTAAAAAGGGTTCGATTGAGCACAGGGACAGCATGGGGAATACGAAAAGACTACCTGCCGGAGAGTTCCAGTTAATGACGGCGGGCACTGGAGTCACTCATAGTGAATACAATCCGTCGGATACTGAATCCCTTGAATTTCTACAAATATGGATACAGCCAGAAGTGTTTGGTATAGAACCTGGATATCAGCAAAAGTTATTTGATACTAAGCTGGGCTTACAACTAATTGCTTCGCCGGATGCGAGAGATGGATCCTTACTGCTTCACCAGAATGCTTTTTTATATCAACTTCGTCTGGATGGGGAAAAAACCGTATCACACAGACTCGAAACCGGACGAACAATTTATATCCACGTCGTATCGGGGCATATTAACGTCCATGGGGAAAGCTTAAGCGAAGGAGATGGCGCGACAATAAAAGAAGTCGATGTTATCGAGTTTAACGGTGTTGACAGCAGCGAAGCGTTGGTGTTCGACTTACCGTAGTTAGCAATTATTAAGGGAAAATTATGACTAATCCAGTTATCGCGGGTAATAAACCTAAACCGGTCATGTTAAGCAAAGGAGAGGAATACTACTTCTGTGCCTGCGGTCGGTCCAATAATCAACCATTTTGTGATGGCTCACACGCCGGTACTTCGTTTAAACCACAAGCATTTACTGCAGAACAGGATGGTGAAGCTTATTTATGCGCCTGCAAACATACAGGCAAAGCGCCTTTTTGTGATGGCTCGCATAAACAATTTGGTGACGAGCAAGTGGGTCGGGAAGGCCCGGGCATAAAGACAGAATCGACAGAGCTGCCGACACCAGTAGCGACCCAGGAAGAACCGACAGTTGAATTTATTCATCAGCTAGCCCGGGAAGGGTTATCGAAGCTCGGTCATCATGGGCAAATGACTTCCATGGGTGTGCCACGACATCAGTTACCGCATTGGGATGACTTGCAAATCATGGCTGCACAAATGGCGACCAGGCCATTGATGGAAGATAATAACGTCGGTACCGAGTTAATCATCGGTCCAGAAGCGCAAAAGCCATTAAAGCTGAAAATACCATTGTTTGTATCTGATATGAGCTTTGGCGCCTTGTCTGAAGAGGCTAAAATTTCTTTAGCCAAGGGTGCTGAGTTGGCAGGTACCGGTATTTGTTCGGGTGAAGGTGGCATGCTGCCCGAAGAACAGGAAGCAAACGCTCGATACTTTTACGAGTTAGCGAGTGCAGGGTTCGGATATAAAGAGGGGTTACTGGAGAAAGTACAGGCTTTTCATTTTAAAGGGGGTCAGGGTGCCAAGACAGGTACCGGTGGGCACCTTCCGGGTAGTAAAAACAAAGGTAAAATTTCACAGGTCAGAAATATACCCGAAGGCGAACCGGCGGTATCCCCACCTACTTTTAAAGATTTAAGGTCGGTAGCTGATTTCAAACGTTTCGCAGATCGAGTACGAGAAGTTAGCGGTGGTATTCCTATTGGTTTCAAACTCAGTGCCAATCATATAGAACAGGATATTCAATTTGCGCTGGATGCGAGTGCCGACTACATCATATTAGATGGCCGGGGCGGTGGCACCGGCGCCGCCCCGGAAATGTTTCGAGACCATATCAGCGTGCCGACTATTCCGGCATTAGCACGAGCGCGTCGTTATTTAGATAAACAGGGAGTCAGCGGTCGAGTTACGCTAATTATTACCGGGGGGTTACGCGTGCCAATCGATTTTGTGAAGGCATTGGCCTTAGGTGCGGACGGTATCGCCGTTTCAAACAGCGCCATGCAGGCAATTGGTTGTGTTGCTGCGAGAATGTGTAATAGCAATAACTGCCCTGCGGGCATAGCAACCCAGAAAGCCGATTTGCGTCAGCGGTTAAATGTAGAAAAATCATCGAAGCAGTTACATAATTTTTTTAATGCCTCGGTAGAATTAATGCAGGTTATGGC